>CAZYXI010000064.1:0-1323 GCA_964651215.1 uncultured Candidatus Peribacteria bacterium | reverse complement strand
TCCAATCGCCAAGGGCGCGACAGGACTCGGCACCGGTCACATTCCAATCGAGAAAGATCTCATCACCAAGCAACACCTCCGTTTTGTCCGAGGTAAAGGTGATCTGCGGTCCGGGTGCGCCACTCGGGGCACCGGAAAACATCTGGATATTCCATCGACTCGGACGGCAATCACTTTCGTTTTTGCAACCGCAACGCCAAGCATCGTTGGTGTAATGACAAATATATGCGACAAAGAAATTCGCTTGCGCAAGTTCGGCTTCGGTGGTCGGGATATTGCCGGTCGCGGTGCCCACAAACCAGTTGCGGTCTCTCGTCGCGCCACTGAGGCGCTGCCTTTGCCAGGCGTGATCACGCCAATAGTACGCGTCTTCATAGATGTAGTGATTTTGCTGACCGTAGCCGATCCGCACCGTTGATCGAGGGGCATTGCAGATGGTGGTCATCATGATTTCAAGCGTTCCCGAAAAGGGATTGAATGGCGAGCCAAAATCATCGGTGTCGAAAAATTCCGCTTCTGTTCTGATCTGATGACATTGGGCTGCGATTTGCGCACGGACATGGTTCCAACCGACCGCGAGGGCAAGCAGCACCGCAACCAAGCCGGAAATACCGAAGAGAGCGGTACGTTTGATCTGCATATTTGTTTGTGGGATTCGATGCTATTATATCACTTTTGGTAGGAGCAATCAATTTGTTGCCTTTCGCGCCAAAATACACAATACTACCCTTAGTATCGATTTCTTCGAGAGCCATGACAGATTCGACCAACAAAACGTGGAAGCAGTACGACCAAAATCCCGTCACCCATAGTGCGGCGCACTATCTGCTCACCATCCAAAACCTGATCGAAGAACACGGCTACGCGCGTACGACGGATATTGCGCGCGAACTCGATATCACGCCCGGCAGTTGTTCGCAAGCACTCCGTAGCCTCAAGGCAAAGGGATTTTTGCTCGAAGACGACAACAAATTCTTCCGCCTCTCTCCCGACGGCAACAACACCGTTGCGACGCTGCGTACCAATGCCAAGGTGCTCGAAGAATTCTTCGCCGATGTTCTCGGTCTGCCGGCAAAACGGTCCGAAGTCGATGCCTGCAAGATCGAACATCTCGTCCATTCGACCACGGTCACCAAGATCCGCAAACTGACCCAATTCCTCAAAAAAAGCCCCGAGACGCTGAAGGGATTTGATAGTAAAAAATAGTCCCTCTTGATCGGGAGTACCAAATCTACGCAAATTCCGTGACTTGATAGCAATGCGCAGAGTTTGTTTTTCGTCGATGGAAAAAACACCAAAAACGTTTCGACTGCAAACGATCGT
>CAZYXI010000063.1:0-6488 GCA_964651215.1 uncultured Candidatus Peribacteria bacterium | reverse complement strand
TTTGACAGGAATGACGCAAAGAGGGAGTTCTCTTGAATCCTGAATCTTGTATCTTGATTCTTGAATCCTGAATCTTGAATCTTGAATCGAACATCTTGTATCCGGTGAATTATATCTTGCGACTTTCTTACAACTTGCGACTGGCTTGCCACTTTCTTACAACTTGCGACTTAAAACTTGCGACTTGCTTATGGTTGATACGCTTGCAAGTTCCAGACATTGCCGGCACAGACACCGTTTTCACGACAGCCGCAACGCATCTCTCCATTGACCGTCATACAAAGAAACGAGAGGAGGTATCCGATCTGACCGGGAGTCGACACAGCGGTCAGGTTGGTGGTCGCGCTGTCTTCAAACCAAGCATTCCCGAGTGGCTTTTGTCCGGTGTAATTGACGGGGACCCAGTCGTTATTCACGTATGCATAGCCACGGGAGTAGATATACAGTTTGTTCTGAGACTGACCGATGGATGCGCGGACATCGTCGACACCGCAACGGACATTGATCAGATTTTCGCGCTGCGGCGAATTGACATTATACGGTACTCCGAAAATATCGGTATCCGGCATAGAGGCATCATTGGTGATCAAATGACAATCGCGTTCGGTGACACCTCCTTGCACGGCGGCAAGTGCTTTTTGTGCGCTAAAGAAGCCACATCCCGCACGCTCGTCAAATCCGGCGGGAGGAATGTCTTCCGCGGTATCACACAAGGTCTCGGCGATTTCGAGCGGCTTGATGGTGGGGTTTTTTTCGAGCATCAGAGCGGCAATGCCGGCGACATGAGGTGCTGCCATCGAAGTACCGCTTTGTTCGGCATATGAGTTGTTCGGATACGTGCTGATGATCTTGTGTCCGGGACCGACTCCATCGACCATATCTTGGTACGAGCCGGAATACACGGTGACCCGCTTGGCGGCATCGGTCGCTCCGACCGTCAGGACATACTGGCAGATCGCCGGTGATTGCGGCGAATTCGGCCCGTCATTTCCGCTGGAAGCGATCATAAAAACTCCTCCGGCATACGCTTTTTGGATGACATCATGTTCGACGGTGGGACAGCCGGTCGCCGGAGCACCGAGACTCATGTTGATCACTTGCGCACCGTTCTGCCAGGCATAATTGATGGCATTGGCAATGGCGAGCGAAGTCGCGGAACGATTGGCACGGAAGACTTTGAGTGCCATGATCTTCGCATCGGGAGCCACGCCGACTACGCCGCTTGCATCGCGTCTGGCGGCGATGGTTCCGGCGGTATGTGTGCCGTGGGCAAAACCGTTGTTGATCGGATTGTTGTCATTGTCGCCAAAATCCCATCCGACACAGTCATCGACAAACCCATTCAGGTCATCATCGACATTATTGGTGCAATTCGTCTCCCCCGGATTGCGCCAGATGTTTCCACGCAAGTCCTCGTGAGTGACATCCACACCGGAATCGATATTCGCGACGATGATGTTTTTTCCGGTGATACCCTGATTCCAAACCGTATCCGAGCGGACACCGGCACCATTGTTATTGTTAAAGATCCCGTACAAGACACCGGCATTCTCTTGATCGACCGCATTGGGAGTATTCTCCGAATCAGCTCCATCTTGGCTGATGGTGTAGATATAATTCGGTTGGACATCAGCGACCTCCGGATTGCTTTGGAGTTCTTCGATCAATTCTTCGGTGGATAGGTCATCGCTTTTGGCAACGGCAAACACCATTTTGGTCTCGGAAGGGTCATCGTCAAACGAATTGGCGGAGACTTGTCCCAGTCTCTCCATACGAGCACGGACTCGGTCGTTCCGAAGTTCGCGTGTATCAAACAGGACATACGGATCGATTTCGATCGCTCGGTTTCGCGCCTGCAAACGCTCTTCCATTACTGCCTTGGTCAGATCGGTGCGGCTGGCACTATTGACGACATTCAGTCCGAGCGAATTGATTTCGGCACGGTCCGGTACGGAAGGGTCTGTCTTGAAGGTGACGAGCACTTCGCCTTCGACATACGCCGGCAAAGGTTCGGTCGGCATTTCGAAAGACGGTGTTTCGTCTTGAGAAAAAGTAACTGCCGGTCCGAATCCGATGATCGCGACAAAAGTTGCCGGAAATAAAATGCCGAGCAGCGCAAGAAATTTGGTTTTCATGAGAAAATTTATATTTTCAAAAGAGTATAGCATTTTGCCGCATGGGAAGCAATTTTAGTTCTGCTCACGGGCGGTGCGGTATGCCATTTCCGCCATCTCGGCGCGAGTCAGTTCAGTATTGGGAGCGAAGATGCCGTTCTCGGTATCGGTCAGCTTGAGCAAGCGACGGGTGATGCATTCGCTCGCCCAACCGAGATCTTGCGGCGTGACATCTGTGATCGGAGAATCGGAGGTCTGAAAATTACGCGGATTCGCCTTGGCATACAGAAGTGCGAGTCGGCAAGCCTGTATGCGCGTGATCGGAGCGTGCGGACGGAATGCACCGGTCACATCGAATTCGGCGGAAAGATATCCTGCGGATTTGGCGACATCCACCTCGGGGGCGAACCAATCGTCGCTCGAGATATCAAGAGCCGGACTCTTATGCGGTGATGAAAGCCCGAATCCGAAAAAAGCGCGAGACATGGTCGTGACAAATTGGGCGCGAGAAGCGGATGCAAGTGGGCGGAATGTTCCGTCATCATATCCGTCCAGCAGATCGAGGAAGTAGAGTCTCGCTATCGAACTGCCGGCGGAACCGGCATTGGCAAGATCGGAGAAAATCGGAGTGGTGTTTTTGCGAAAAGGTGAAATGCCGAATTCGACTTCTTGAAAATCCGTATAGCCGTCGCCATCGGTATCGGGGTCGTCCAGGTCGGTGCCGAGCAGACTTTCTTCTTCGTCGGTGAGTCCATCGCGATCGGAATCGATGCGACTCATGCCGAGTTGCGAAGCGATCGGTTGATTTTTGCGTCTGACGGCGGCTTGCTGTTCACGCATTTGATTCCGCTGCTCGATCGCTGCCTCTTCTTGTGCGGCGATCTTGCTGCGACTCGCGCCGAGCAGGCTGTCACGATAATTTTTCAGGATTCCTTCATCGCGTTTTTCAAGAGCTTGGCGGATCCGATCAAGGATTTCGCCTTCTCCGATCCGTTCGGCGATCGCGCGCAGTTTTTTGTCACGTGCCACGAGCAAGCGTTTTTCCATCGCTTCCGTTTTGTCTTCGGTGGTGATGAGGGCGATACGGTTTTGCTTGTGTCGATTAAAGTCCGGCTCGATCGATGGCTGGTCGGCAGACTGTTTGGGAACGGATTTTTTGGTGAGGGACTGAAGATAATTGTCACAATGGATATTGCTTGAGTCGGTATCGATACAGAGGTCGTCCGCCGGACGGTCGATGGTAACTGCGCCGAACTTGAGCGCAGTATTATTTTTGGGACGGATACCGGTGATGCGGTCGAGATCGAGTGCTTGCAAGCTGACTGGATCGGTTGGATCGAAAGTAACGGAAAAGCTGGAACCATCGGTGACAAAGCGTAAGATCTCGGTATCGAGCGTCAACGTGTCGCGTTCTGCAGTCGTGATCGGCAAGACGAACGGTTCGAATTCGAGCGTGATGATGCCATTGCCGACCTGAGCGGCAGTCGGGCGTGACAATGTGGCACCGTTGCGCTTGAGCGTGAAGGAAGTGAATGGTGCGACCTTGAGTTTTTTGAGGGAAAAAGCGTCCTCGGGATCACCATCTCGATAGCGCATCTGCATGCGGAAACGATTGATTTGGAGGTCGGCGATGGAATTGACGACCTGCATCTCCGCCACGGTGACTGCGGTGCGTTTGTCGTCGATCGAGATCGTTACCGGTTCTGTTGCCGCTTCGGGAAGTTCGAAAGTCAGACCACTTTCGGTGACCGAACTGATCACGACCGGAAAGGCTTCGGATTGTTGTTCTGGTTCCGGGATCCGTCTCGTGACGACGATATCGCTGCCGGCACCTTCGGGGATGACCGCTTCCAGCTCGGTTCCGCGACTGTTCGCCGTTTTGGGCCAGACGGTGACCGAACCGAACTTGATGGAATTTTGCACCGCACTCGGTGCAAACCCCGAACCACGGATAATGACGGGATCACCGATGTTCCTGCCCTTGGGGAATTCGACCGCCGTGACTTCCGGCGCGGCATAAGCGACCTTTTGTGAAGTATCGCCAAAGGTAAACGAGATGCTGTTGCTCTTTTTGTTTCCGACAGTGACCGAAAGGGTTGATTCGCCCACTTTTGGCTCCGATCCGTACGGAAGTGCTTTAAACTGCGCGGTGATCTGTGCTGGTGTGACATCGGGCGCGATCCGTTGACAGATTTCTTTAAACTTGGGTTCGCCTTCCTCGTCAAAACCATCCGGTTCTTCGATAAATTCTTCGTCATAGATCGCCGGACCGGTGATCGTTGTCTCCCCTCGGTCACAGGCTTTGTAAAGCGATCCGAGGTTACGCCCGAAGATCGAAAAGGGCGCCCCGTGCCTGAGTCCGTATTTGCTCTCGAGCCGGTAGATATACGGCTCGGGCGAAAACACCTCTTTCGAAAACGGGACTTTGGGCGATTGCACGCCATTGATCACGATGTGCGCTTCGCCATCGGTAGGAATGTTGGCAAATTCGACATTCTTGACCATCAATTTCCCTCCATACGGATAGAGATCGAAGGTACGACTGCCGATGCGCAACTCATTGTCATAGGTGTTGCATACGGTCGTTTCATCGATATCAAGCGAGACATTTCCGGACAATTCGATGTTTCGCAGATGACTTTGATTTCCGGCTTTGATGGCAATATCAAGAATGGCAGGAGCGTCTTCGGCGATAAACAGGAGCGGATTGCTTTCTTCGGATTTGTTTTTGACAAGGACTTCCGCGCGATATGGCAAGGGGCAGGGCAGGGAAAAGGTCGCCTTGCCGATCACGGAATCATAGGTTTCGGTCGAGACTTTTTTGCCATCGAAGCTAATGGAAAAATCGGACTGCTCGAGCGGAAAATTTTTGCCAAAGACCGCCGCGGTACGCGTCGCATAATCGACCTGGATCTCGGTCAAGACCGGCGGCAGCACTTGTGCAAAACTGATGGAATTACTTTTGAGACAGTTTTCGTTGTTTTGATCGCAACTGCGTTCGACCCAGAATTCTTTTTTAAAATCGCCCTCCGGCAGCTTGAGTTGGATCACAGAGAGGTCTCCCGTCGAACCGAGATCGGCGCCTTTAAAATCGGCGGTACTGATCGGCAACACGCGCGAACGTCCGTTGTCTTGCAGATACACCCCATCGAGATATTCACCCCAGATCGTAATCGTCTTACCCGGCGCGATGCCGTCTTCTCCGGTGACGAAGAGGATCTTCGGCTGATGGAATTGAAATTGATAGGGCGCACTCGTTTGCGAAGTCCCCTTTTCGCCTTTGGTGGTGACGGTGACATTGCCGGTTCCGACGCCATCGGGAAGCTCAAACACAAGCGTTGTAGCAGAAGTGATGCTAAAGCTGGAAACCGATACGTTCCCACCGGAATCATTTGGGAAATTGACACTCACACTGCCTTTGGTCGGGAACAGGTTTTTTCCGCGCAAGGTGACTTTGGCGCCCTTGCGTTCGACGCCACCGGCGATACTGATATCGGTGATGACAGGAGTCTCGACTCGGTCACCTGCTGGAGTCGGTGTGGGAGAGGCTTCCGGATCATCTGTGCTTTCGTCTTGGGCAAAAACGGGTAGCAGACTCGCCGACACCAGCAAGAGTAAAGCAAGTAAGCAACACAGCTGACTTTTGAAGGAAACAAGCATAAGGAATTTATTTTATTATATTTTAACATATTTAATTGCATTAGTAAATTTCATCGCCCGCAAATTTTAAACCCAAACGCATAATCAAAGCTCTCAATTTTATTGTATATAAAATTTCTGACGCCAAAAAGAAACGAAATATGAATCTTCCGAGCAGGCACTTACGCGAACACCAAACGGAACCCACTCGATTTTATAACAAGAGCCATCGCATGTTTTCTTGCACCCTTCTATCGGATATTTGAAAATTTCATTTTCTCTGCCATTAAAAAACCGGCTCTCCACTACATCCTCCTTACCATCCCCAACCCATAGCCACGGAGACACAAATAAAAGCAGAAAAATACCCATTGTCATAACAATCAATATTCTTCTTCCTATTTTCCTTTCAATCGTGTGCATAATCTTTTTTGATTACAAAAATTTTTGACTTCACTTCCTTCCATTGAGCTCATAAAGATCATATCCAAGATGTTGGATATATTTCTTTCCGGATGGATTTCCGCCAAAACTACTATCTGCACTTATATCAACAAGGTATACTTCTTGATCGCTTTGCATAGGAATAACCATTTTATGAGGGATTGAACCGATTGCAGATAGAAAACCGATTGCATTTGCATCACTATCATTTAAACCTTGTATCGCCTCCACTGCCAATTCATGTACTTTTTCAGGACTATCATTTTCGTTAATAAAAATACCTGTAGTAAC
>CAZYXI010000062.1:0-6511 GCA_964651215.1 uncultured Candidatus Peribacteria bacterium | reverse complement strand
AAAGGCGCAAAATACACACGCAGTCGCCGACCGGTGCGCATCGTCTATACGCGGCAATTCCCGAACCGGTCTGACGCTGCCCGAGAAGAGTGGCGGATCAAGCGACTTTCTCGGAAGAAGAAACTGGAGTTGCTTTTGGAGACTGTGCCTGCTTGGTAGACACGGACTTCGGTTTTACCATTGCAAAATTGCTCTTTTGATCATCCCAGTTTGCCAGAATCGCTTGGGCTTTTTTGCTATCGGTTCCGGAATTGTCATTGGCGTATTTCTCCAGTATTCTTTTAAGTCGATTCTCATCATCTTCACTCATTTCTCTGATTTCTCCATCGGTTTCGGCTTTACCAAGTTTGTTTGCCAGATTCTTATCGTCGTAAATAAACGCGATCCCGCCGGTCATGGCATGAGCGAAGTGATCTCCTACCGGCGAAAGAGAGATAAGTGTTCCACCGGTCATGTACTCGGCGCCAAACTCACCGCAACCGTCACAGACAAGCGTTGCTCCTGATAGTCGCACCCCAAAGCGGTCAGCCGCCCTACCATCGGTAAAGAGCTCGCCACTCGTTGCCCCAAAACCGCATTTACCACCAATGGTATATTGTGTTTTTGGATCATCTTCGCTCCAGTAGGGTTGCTTGACGATGATGCGACCGCCGGACAAGGCTTCACCGACATAGTCTTCGGCAGATCCGGTATGTTGAAAGGTTACACCCTTGGGAAGTGCAAAGCCGAATTTTTGTCCGGCAGATCCCATGAAGCGATAGCAAATACTGTCTTCTGAAAGTTTCCCTGACAACTCGGATCGCGCTATTACCCCGGCAATCGCTCCTCCGACCGTTCGGTCTGTACTACAAAGTACTGCTTCGTCTCGTGGTGTATAAGAAGTTTGATTCCCTAGTGCATCTTTGAGCTCTCGGGCGAGTTGATATCCGAATGATCCTCTCACTTCTTCACGCTGTACTTTTGCCGGAAAATAGGTTTGCTGGTATGCCGATACTTGACGAAATAGGTCATCAAAATCGAGGAAATCTACCACCACTCTACCATTCGCATCTGTGAGTCTCTTAAACCGACCGGTATCTCCTCGCAATTCTATGCCACTTGCAACACCCAACTGTTGGTAGATGGCGGCTTTTTCGGCAGCAAAACACAAGAGCCCGTTTTTGATCATCCGGACACGTTGATCGAGTAGGCGCTTGTATTCTGTCGGGTTTCTTTCTTTGAGTCCGATTAGAGCGCCTTCGTGGGCAACGGCAGCAGTACAAAATTTCTTCGTACCGTGACATTCATCTTCTTTGGTGCAGCCTTGGTAGATCATCAGATTTGTTCCTAGGATCACTTTATCGGCGCCGAGAATTTCCGCTTTGACCGCGTCTTGACCGGTGCGGATACCACCGCCGATATGGAGTTCTACACCATCTCGCAAGCCTTCTTTGCAAAGGGCTTTGTGCACCATCGGGAGTCCGATTTCCCATGGGATACCGGCATGGTTTTTGGAATCTTGTGGTGTGGCACCGGTGCCCCCATGAAACCCATCGATAACAATCACGTCAGCGCCCGCCTTGGCGACACCGCAAGCGACAACATCTACCCCGGCCGTAGCCGCCAGTTTTACTTCTACATTCGCTGACGGATTGATCTGTCGCAGATCAAAGATCAGTTGGGAGAGGTCTTCGATGCTATAAATATCATGATGCGGTGGAGGAGAAATAAGCGTCGTGCCGGGTTCGCAATATCGATTCTTCGCGATTTTCGAATTCACTTTTGCACCGGCGAGTTGTCCGCCCTCACCCGGCTTTGCCCCTTGTGCCATTTTGATCTGGATACTTTGGACACCAAGGGCAGCAAGATAGTCCGCCATCACTCCAAATCTGCCGGATGCGATCTGCCGGATGCGTGTTTCCGAGCCGGCAGTCCTGGTTTTTGATTCGCCTCCCTCTCCGGAGTTGGATTGCATACCAAGTTCGTTACATGCTTTCGCAATTGCTTCGTGAGCGAGTTCGCTTAGAGCACCATGCGACATGGCACCGGCGACGACACTCTCTTGAAGGATCTTTTGTATTTGCGCTTCATCGAGGTCAATAAGTGATTCTTGATCCAAACCTTTGATCTGAAACAAGTCGGACAGCATACTGATGTGCATTCCCGGGTTCGGGTTTTTTCCGACAGCTTGTCGTTGATTTACCCGTTTGGCGATTTTCATGTATTCATTTACAATCCAAACTAATCCCTTATCGTTGTCCAAGACATTGTGGATACCTTGTAAAGCTTGGTTAAAATCATATTCGTCATCCCGGAGAGAAGGAAACCGGGTTCTGTTCTTATTGAGATTCTGCCGTCGCACTAATACATCGAGTCTTGTATCATCAAAGCCCCCGATAGGAGTTACAAATCCTTCTTCAAAAATCCTACAACCGATAACGACCATTGCCGCATTGTGACGATAGCCTTCGATGGTCGGAATACCGAATTTCGCCATGATCTTTTTCATGCCGCCATCAAACACTTTTTGGATCTGGGCATAAGCCGTTGTGATATCGACACATTCTTCTTCTCCATGTGCCGGTGAATTGACGGTGGTCATTCCTCCATTTTCATCGGCATAGAGTGGAATCTCTTGTTGGATAGATTTTTTTGGGACCGAAACCTTCGACCCATGATGTTCGGCGGCAAGTGCATCTGTAAGCCGGTATACGCCACGCGGATAGACAAACCCGACACCCATGCTGATGAGCACCATGGCATCGTGCGGTTCGGCGACATCGCTTGCCGAGATACCGACATCGACGCATTGTGCCAATCCTTTGCTTTTGAGGGCTTGCATCACCGCCCATGCCGCCCGTGCCGAAGGAAGTGACATGTTGCCTTCGTCAAATCCGGATTTGTCCTCGATAATAATCACCATGCCTTCTTTCGCTTTTGAAGCTTGTTCTGCAATGCGAGTACAAGCGGTGGCGACATCTTCTCCATTATAAATCGCAGCATTGATTGTCAGTACTTCCAGACTTTCGTTGTGTTTGATCCCCTCGAAAGTCGCTTCGTCGACTACCGGTGATGTCAGTTCGATGGCAAAGCGGTTGTTGGCATCCTCTTGATCGAGAGCAGCTTTGATATCACCGCGCTTTCCTCCGACAAAAGTCTTCAGGCTCATTTTTGCCCCCTCGCGGAGAGAATCAATAGGAGGGTTGGTGACTTGGGCAAAGTGCTGATGAAACACTTCGAACAGTCGGCGCATTTCCGGTTTGCTGGTAAGTGCGAAGAGCGGAATAGCATAGCCCATTGCCACCAGGGGGATATTGCCATCACGGATCATCAGTTTGAGTGATTCGACATCTTCTTTGTTCCAACCGATGGAAATCAGCTCCGAAAAGACAGCTTCAGGGTCTGAGAGTGCTTCTGTTTGTTCTTCAAGCTTTTCCCTTCCCATCTCTCGAACGGACGATTGGGAAAGATAAGCTTGCGACACCCTGTTTGGGTCAACACCTTTCTCCTCTAGGCTTTTTATCAAAGCTCGCATGATCTGCTTTGTTTCAGCAAAGCCACCATTACGATCCATGTGGAGCATTTCACCGGGGTTGAGTTGTCCACTCATTACAACTTTTTGCCAGTCGAAGTGCAATGCGCCGATCTCGGAACCGACTAAAAGTGTGTTGTCTTTGAGCAGTACCCACTTGAGTGGTCTCAGTGCCATGCGGTCGACCATTGCCACCATTTCGCCACGATGCTGGGCGATCAGTGCCGCCGGACCATGCCACGATCCGAGACCTGCCGTAGTGTGTTGCATATAATCGAGGTACGCCTTGATCTCCGCTTCTACTGCCGGAGCAGCTTGCGGCACCATAATGCGCATGGCTTCCACCAATTGATATCCGGCTTGCAAAAATGCATGAAGGCATTGATTGAAATCTTGCGAATCACTCCCCATGTGTGAGAGCACATATGGCAAAACTTCGATCTGCTGTGCGGCTTCGGTTCCAACATTAGCGAGAGAGGGGTTTTCTTTGCGAAATTTTTCCAATTGTGCCGCCGCATTGCGACAAGCGGTAAGCGTATTGATTTCGCCGTTATGGGCGACATAGCTGAACGGTTGCGCTCGTGACCAGTCCGGAGAAGTGTTCGTACTAAAACGGACATGGATCGTTCCGGCTTTCGTGGTCGGTTCCATGTCGACAAGGTCGTGGCGGTAAAACTTTGCAAAATCATTTGCTCGGATCATGCCTTTGTAGACGATGGTCTCAGTCGAAAAGGACGACACACTCACACCTCTGTCGCCAAAAGTGCGGTTGATGATGGCAAGCAGATTGCCGCCAAGCATTTCCGCTTCATCAGCGCTCATATTCTGCGGAGCCGTAAAGAGCGGTTGATAGATCGCTGGACGATCAGAAATTTGCTGCTCACTCAATACTTCGTCATCGACCGGTACTTCACGCCAGGCATGGATTTGGACGCCATGCGTATAGCAGAGTTGCTCGATTTCGTTTTGCAAGTTTTGAATGTGTTCTGGTGATTTGCCTTTGAAAAAAACCGAACCGGCACCGAGTCCGGGATTTCTCCCAATTGATTCCATGCTTGGTTGCTCCCGATCGGTATCCGATGGTTGCCTCAGGGCTTGTTGCAAGAGCGCAGCGCGAAAATCTTGTGTCGTATTAAAAAGGATACCCACGCCATCAGCACCCCTGTCAGTTTCACCGCCGCGATGTGCATTGCAGCGTATTGCAGCCAACAATCGCTCCATCCCTTCCCGAGATGGATCCTCTTGCCAAAATCCTGACAACCCGCACGCATCGGTACCCTCGCGCGAGCGCCGATTGGGATCGGTCGCTGAGATGTGGAATTCATCTGTGCCGTATTCAATTGGAAGTATCAAAGACATTGATTGCGAAGAGAAAAATACTCGTGTCGGTAATCACAAGGGACTCGCATTGATTACAGGATGGGAATTGTTTGATGGGAAGTGTTTTGCGTGTATTCGTTTTGCTTGCTGCACACCTTCGGAGACCGCGGTCACGACAAGGTCTTCGGCAATAGTCGCGCTCATGTGCGCAGCATCCCCCGCAACCATGGCATCATCGACAAAAGCCAGGTGTCCTCGTGTATTCCTCGTAATATCACCGGTAACACCTTCCATTTCCGGTTCGAGTGCTTTTTGGAAGCCGTAAGCATTTAGGATAAGGTCGTAGTCCTGTTGCCACTCTTGCGTGTTTCCGTCCGGTCCGGTCGTAATAAAATGCGCACGGAGCCGTCCTTCAGGCAGACTCTCGATCTTGGTGATGACTGTACCGTAATGCCTCTCGTGTGGTCCGATTTGTTCCGGTGAGTATGCGGTCGGATATTTGCGGCTTGCAATAAATGCCGCTTCGGGTTTGCGGATTGCCATTTGTACTGATTGTGCCGAGTGGAGATTGGCGGTATGCACCGTGTCTTCGGCGGTATCTCCGGCGCCAAGCACCAAGACACTTTTGTTTTGCGCCGTCAGGGGATTGTCCTCTGTTTCTCCCAATCGATGTGCTTGATGCCCACGGAGAAAGTCCATCGCATAACCGACACCTTCGCTCTCTCTGCCCTCGATGGGATTGCCATCATTATCGACGAGTTCCATCGGAAGTTGTTTGCCGACCGCCCAGAGAATATCATCAAAATTTGCAAGCTCGTCGTTGGTCACCCTCTTCCCCGTTTTGAGGGTAACTCTGCCGGTATCGGTCAGCAGCTGCCACTCTTCGCTCACAATAGCTTGCGGGAGTTTGATATCAGGGATCCCGTAAGTCATCAGCCCTCCGGCTGTAGTGTCTTTTTCAAAAACCGTTACTTCGTAGCCATCCTGTACAAGTTGCCATGCCGCGGCATAACCGGCAGGACCCGAACCCACGACAGCAATGCGCTTGCCATTTGTCTCTTCGGGGATTTTTTCCTGTAAACCTTCTTGTGCCCATTTATAGTGCCATGCCAGATCGGAGATAAGCATTTCCGGTTTTTTGATTTTTACCGGTGTTCCACCACCCCGATTTTCAATACAACCTGATCGATCATCATCTATTTGCGTGCCTTCGCAGGGGGCGGGACAGATCCTGCCGGTGACCCGAGTGAGCGGACTGGCGGAAAGATGTTTCCATGCTTCTTGGACTCTTGCCCTAAAAACCAAGTTGCGATCTTCTTTAAGGGCGCCGATCGCTGTATTCCATGCTGCGAGCCACTTGGGAATCTCCTTGGAATCCGGACAACCACCCAAAGCTGCTGTTTCTCCATCTGATCTACAGGTGGGAATACTGCAATTTGAGCACGCACTGATCATCTGATCACGCATGCGTCGGATTTGGTCAAGCAGATCATGCGGTATCAATACATCCATCACTGCTTCTGCAGGTCCCTCTTGATGAACTATCTGCAGCTGATCATTTGGACGGTATTGTTCAGCAGTTGCTTGCTGAGTATTCATAACTTGTGGTGGAAAATCACAAGCTCGTATTTTTTCTTACCTTGAATATCTTGTCAAATTAGTCCATAACCGACTTTTTTT
>CAZYXI010000061.1:0-6520 GCA_964651215.1 uncultured Candidatus Peribacteria bacterium | reverse complement strand
TCTTGATCCGCTCCAAAATATCGGCTTTCTTTTTCAGGATCCAATCCTGTTTTTGGCGGAGGAGTTGATCGATGATCAAACGTGGCACAATGCGCGGAGCACGCACGATGAGGCGTGCATCTTCGGTGATTTCGAGTCCGATCGAGCGGCGGCGCGAGCGGATGAGGCGGTCGATATGGATGTCGGTCGGCATGGGTGTGTCGAAAACGGTTTTTATCCTTCTTCAGTTTAACCCCCTGTAGTCCCCCTTATCAGGGGGAAGGAATCACATTAGGGAGAGGGAATCGCAAACCCCCTGAAGGGCGGAACTATTTCACTTGCGCGCGCAAAAAGTCGCGGAACTTTTCGTCGCCGACCGCTTTGGAGGTGATAAAGAGGTCTTTGTCTCCGCGCCCCGAAACATTGATGATCAGGTGCTGATCCGGCGACATCGTCTTGGCGATTTCGATACCGGCGGCGACGGCGTGCGCCGATTCGAGCGCCGGAATGATACCTTCCGTTTTGGTCAGCATGCGCCAGCCTTCCATCGTCTGATCATCGGTCGCATAGGTGTATTCGACACGTCCTTCGTCTTTGAGCCAAGCATGGATCGGCGAGACACCGGTATAGTCGAGCCCTGCCGAAATCGAGTGCGTGTCGCGCATCTGTCCGTCACTATTCTGCAAAAAGACCGATTTCATGCCGGCAGAGACTCCGACCGAGCCGCCATGTTTGCCGGCGACAAACCGCGCGGCATGTTCGTCACCTTCGACACCGCGACCGCCGGCTTCCACTCCGATCAGGCGCACTTTCGCTTCATCGAGATAATGGAAAAAGGCACCGATGGCATTGCTCCCGCCGCCGACGCACGCCACGACCGCATCCGGTGTTTTGTTTCCACTCAGCTCCGGAAACTGGGTTTGGAGTTCTTCGGAAATGATCGCCTGAAAAACAGCATTCATCTTCGGATACGGATGCGAACCGCAGACCGTTCCGAGTAAGTAGTGGGTATCGTACGGATTGCTGACCAGGTCGCGCATCGCTTCGTTGATCGCATCGCGCAGGGTCTGGCTGCCGGCTTCGACCGGCACGACCGTTGCACCGAGCGTTTCCATCCAAAAGACATTGGGGCGCTGACGCGCGACATCTTTCGCACCCATATAGACCACACATTCCAATCCCAACATCGCGCACATCGTGGCGGTCGCCAGTCCGTGCTGTCCGGCGCCGGTTTCGGCGATGATGCGGGTTTTGCCCATCCGTTTTGCGAGCAGACCTTGCCCGAGGCAATGGTTCATTTTGTGCGCGCCGGTATGGACGAGCCCTTCGTTCTTCAAGTAGATCTGTGCGCCGCCACTTTTTTCACTCAGGTTTTTGGCATAATGGAGCGGTGTCGGACGACCGGTATATTGCTGTTGGAGTGCCTTCAGTTCGGCGACAAAATTGTGATCGAGCCGCGCCGCTTCAAAGGCGGCGGAGAGTTCTTGCATGATCGGGAAGAGCATCTCCGAGACGTACATGCCGCCATACTCGCCAAAATGTCCGTCAGATTCCAGAATGGTGGTGCGATACGACATAAATTCAAAACATTGCGAAGTGATTTTGCCGCAATTCGCTTGTTTCGCCAACCGAATATCGGGAAAATGCCGTTACCATGAAAATCACGCTTTTGACGCCCGGCAAGATCAAGCATGCTTTTTTTACGGAAGCCGCTGCCGAATTTTCGGCACGTGTTGCGCGCTTTTGCGCGTTTGAGACCTGCGAAGTGCGCGAACAACCGCTTGTCAAAAACAGCGATATTCCCACTACCCAAGAGAAAGAAGCGGAAACTTTGCGTCAAAAGATTCCTGCCAAAAACCTCGTAGTCTGCCTCGACAAAGCCGGAAAAATGCCGGATTCGGAGGGATTCGCTCACATGATCGCGCAATGGGAGGCGAGTGGCAAAGATGTCACGATCGTCATCGGTGGTGCCGTCGGTTTGGCGGATTCCATTTTACGAGAAGCCGACACCTGTATTTCTCTCGGAAAAATCACCCTTACTCAAGATCTGGCGCGTGTCGTGCTGACGGAGCAGCTCTTTCGGGGATTTACGATCTTGCGCGGGATCCCCTTTCACAAATAAGAAAAAAGGTTGCGCAGAGTGTGTCTCTCATGCGAAAATCTCTTGTGTGCAGCGTGGGCGGGTATAGCTCAGTTGGCTAGAGCCCCGGCCTTCCAAGCCGGTTGCACGGGTTCGAGTCCCGTTACCCGCTCCAGACGATTCTTTCGGAGCCTGCGATGAGAAAGAATCGTGCCGGACGGCAACCCCGCTTCTGCGGTGGTTACCCGCTCCAAAGCTTTCGCTATAGACCACACGGAATAGAGCGGAAGCCATGGACGGCAACCCCGTTTCACTTACGAGCTCTCTGCTCCGTATTGCACAAGTCCCCAAGCGGTCAAAGCATTCGCTTTCTCTCTCCGCATCATCGAAATCAATCTTACTTGGGATCTCTTCATACTGGTGTTTTTCTTCATCATCGTGGCGTATAGTGTCATGATCGGAAAGGACCAGACGATCAAAGTGATCCTGAGCTCGTATATCGCGATACTGACGAGTGATGCGGTCGGAAACATCTTGCAGCGTATGATTTCCGGCGGAAGCAGTGTGTCATCGGTGATCAATATCCCTTCCGAAAGCAAAGCGGTGATCCTCGCAAAGATCACGATTTTTGTCTTGCTGACGGTGGCGCTGACGACTCGCGGCGCGTTTGAAATCGTGATCGCGGACGAAAAATCGCCCATCATGCGCATGATGATGCTCGTTTCGTACGGTATTCTCTCTGCAGGGCTGATCGTCTCGACGATCCTCGTCTATATCTCCGGAGCATCGCTCATTTCCGCCTCCAGTTTTTTTGTCGCTAATCCGATCGAAGAGATCGCCGCCGGCAGTCGCCTGGTGCAGATGATGATCAGCAATTATGCCATTTGGTTCTCGTTACCGGCACTTGCCTTTGTGATTTCGAGCCTCTTCGGTCGCGAAGACTAGCATGGTGCTCTCTTACGAATTCAACTTGCAATGCCACCTTTCTCTAGGCTAGTATGCTTTGGCATTTCTTCGCATCTTGCCAAGGAATGATCAGATCTTTATTCCATCGACAGTCTCTTTCCGGACAAGCGAAAGAATCATGGGTGAGTAGTCCGCCAGGGCGGACAGTGGCTCAATTACACTTGAGACCATCCCTTCATCCAACAAACCATACCATGTATGGGTGAGTAGTCCGCCAGGGCGGACAGTGGCTCAATTACACTTGAGACCATCCCTTCATCCAACAAACCATACCATGTATGGGTGAGTAGCTCAGTGGTAGAGCAGTAGCCTTTTAAGCTATTGGCCGTGGGTTCGAATCCCACCTCACCCACCAGTCTTCGTTCGCCAAGATAGCTTTCGTTTTTTGCGCCGCCATCGTCTAGTGGTTAGGACGCCGGGTTCTCATCCTGGTAACAGGGGTTCGATTCCCCTTGGCGGTGCCAGTTCCAAGGGGTAAGTTATACGATATAAGTCGCAAGGAGGCGCGATTTTGAAATGATCAAGATTCAATCGGGTATCGATTTCTTCGCTGGAGCACTTTTGCAGAATGCTCCATTTTGTCGTGGATCTGGGATTTATTGAGAGCCGCAACGAAAGAAACAAAAACAGAGATTGTTGCGCGAGCAATAGCAAAAGAAGAAATAATCCATGCAGTCTCGAAAATCGCTCGAGCGAGAGATCTGCGATAGGCGGGAGATATGGCGCGGAGCTTCCCCTACTTTTCCCGAAGAGGGGGCGCAGGGGGGGGAGTTCCTTTTTTCCTAGAACCATCTTATGGTCTCCTCCTTTAGTCAAAGGGAAGAAGCTCCGTGCCTTTGATACCTCTCCAAAGATCAGACATTCAAAATGGAAATTGCTCCCATAGAGGCATTTTTCCTTGCAAAAAGAAAAAAGTATTGTTAAAAATATGTGCTCTCTTCCCTTCCATGAAACCATCCTCCAAATGTTTTTCCTTCTTGCTGGCACTTGTGCTGCTGTTTTTGCCGCTTCAGGTGAGCGGGGCAAATCCATCGCTGATCCCGCTTACCCAAAATCGTACTTCCGGCGGCGTGCTTGCGGTCGATTCGTATCAATACCTCTGGTTTAGCGCGAAGAAAAATAACCCTGTTCTCTTTACCCTCGGCAAAAGCGGTGACCTGTGGTATCGCTTCAAGATCCTTGATGCCGGCGGCAGCAATGTGCTGCTCTCGACCGATGTCGAACAGCGCGAACGCGAGGTGACGTTTGCCCCGCCCTATGACGGCAATTATTACGTTCTCCTGCTCGGGTATTACAGTTACGGCAAGTATTCGCTCCGTTTTCAAAATGTGCTTTCATCTCCTGTTGCCGCCGATTCCCTGTTCCCTTTGCGCACCGGTATCCGGCGCACAGACACGATCGCCAATGGCGTCATCCGTCACTACGGTTTTTATGGTCGGCACAACGAGCCACTCCGACTCACCATCACGCCCGAACGTGATGTGTGGGTGCGCGTCCGTATTTTCGCCCCCGATGGACGTGTCCTCCGTACCGAAGACATCGAATCCGGCAAACGCGAAATCATCTTCACTCCGCATCAAGATGGCGACTATCGACTCTCGATCGCCGGTTTTTATGGAAGCGGCAGAGTGTCGCTGGCCCTCGACATGATCAAGCATCTGCTCTAGCCTTCTTCCCGATTGTTGGCGCGTTCGGGGATACCGATATAATCGCCGTGGATCTCGCTGATCTTGGTGGCTTTTTTGTCCGAGTGCGGAATAAAATGCATCGAAATCCGCTGATAGACATTACTTTCGATATTGAGCGTGCCATAATCGAGTATATTCGCGAGAATGCCGCGTTTTTCATGATGGATCGCGCGGATGAAATCGAACGGGATCTCATCCATCTCGTCGCGCAAAAAAGCCGTTTTATGGACTTCGATCACGCGCTTGTTCGTGACCATGATAAAGTCCAAAAAATAATTGATGCAGGTGAGAAAAAAAGTGTGGATGACGATCAGCATGTACGCCATCACGATCATCAAAAATCCATTAGAAGCGAGGATGCCATAGTCCGCTTCGTCAAAGACATTCAGCCGCAAAAACATGATCGCCACCAAGGTCACGACCGCCAAAAGCCAATATCGCGTGAGACCAAAAAACAGATAGATCCCGTGCTTGCGAAAAAACAACAAGCATTTTTCATCGACATGGGTAAAGTCGATATGAGTGCGGTTTTCTGCCTCCGATGGGGGAGTGATCCTCATCTAGAACGGAAAAAGAAGCATCAATTGCAAGATCAACGAAGCAAGCAAAATGAAAAAATAGATGATAAACACGGTGCGGAGAGTGATGACACCGAACAGTTTCGTCTCGCGAGTTTCATGAAAATGGAATGGCTTCACATGGTGTGTGACGCGCATCAGTACGACAAAATAGAACAGGAATGAAATGAGATTGATGATGCCGAACCAGAGAAGTTGCTCGAGCATGCGAAGTGGTGATGGCAATTGATAATTCTACGGGAATGCCAAATCAGCGCAAGGAGTTTTTTGATCTTGCAAAAAAATTTTCCAATTCGCGTTCTCCTTCTCTCAAACTCTTATGTTCCCGCGGAGATATGACTCAGCAGGAGCAAAAGTGCCGCGGTATTATTGACCATGTGGAAGGCGATACCCGGATAGAGCGAGCGGGTTTTGAGGAAGGAAAATCCAAGCAACATGCCAAGCAAAAAGTAGATCGGCATCAGGATCATCGCCGAGGCAAGCTCGGCGATTGATGGCAGCGAGAAGCCGATGCCACCGTCTCCGATTCCGGGAAACAAGATCGCCGGATTCAAATGCGCAATCGCAAAAAAGATCGCCGAAGTCGTCAGTGCCGAGAAGACGCGGGATTTTTTGAGACTGCTCGCCAAAAAGAATCCCCGAAAGATCACCTCTTCCAGGATCGGCGCAATGATGCCGGCAAAGACAAATAGTACCGGCAATGGGATCGTCCCCTGCACGATCATTTGTTCGGCGGCGCCGTTGCCGGCGGCATCTTCGATACCGAGGAGATGATAGATGCCAAGCACACCGTTTTGGATCACCACGCTCAGTACAAACAGCATCACGACCATGGTCACCAGCATTTTGAGCGGCAATGTCCGAAAGCCGAGCTCGGTCAGATGGATGCCGTATTTCCAGCGAGAATACGCGTACAGAAGGATCAGCTGCAAGAAAACCTGCATCAAGATGCCGCAGACGATGGCGATCGACAGATGCTCATAGAGCCACAGCGACATCACCCCAAAACCATCGATGATCTCGAGTTCAAGCGCTTCTTGGGTGCTGATCTCCAGCCCCAGTTCCGCCATCAGTCCGGGCGCTTCGATCACTCCCATATCCACCAGTTTGACTCCGGCAAAGAAGCCGCCAAAGATCAGCGCCGAAAAGAGCACCGTCGAGACAAGTACAACGATCACCGCGTCCTTGCTCGTCGTTCTGCCTTCCGGCAAAATTCCACATGAAGTAGC
>CAZYXI010000060.1:0-6585 GCA_964651215.1 uncultured Candidatus Peribacteria bacterium | reverse complement strand
TTTTACAAATTTAAATGATAACTAGTCAGGAACGATTTTTTGAAAGAAATATACAGAATATCGAATTATCAGACGCACAAAAGGAGAAATTATTCAGAGAATCTCTTGAGAGTGCCGCGACTACAGTAAGGGATGCACTTGCAAAATTCTTGACATCAATCAACGAAATACGTCCGGGCATAGTTATTAGCGAACAACTTTCTTTAGTCGAACATTTAAAGAATTTGATCGATATTTGTGAATTACAAGAACCAAGATACCATGGAGATAATACACATAAAACTGATCAAGTTATTGGAGTTTCACAACTTCAGCAAACCGAAAAGGATAAATTCAAGGAAGTCTTAAACGAACTGGCAATCCGTTTGACTATTATTCGACGTAGTTTTGAATTGAGTCTATGGTATATTCAGTATGACCCAGAAACCGTTGCCATAGATGAAAATCCTTTTTTACACTACTCCATGGAAGAACGTGTCCTTCATCAAATCAATGAAACCTTTAGGGCATTTCCTGCTACTTTGTAGGTTGTTATATGATAAGGGATTTCCCTTCTCCGGAGCAAGTTTGTAACTTGCTTCAAACGTTTCCCTGTATACCAAGCAGATCAAGTCCGGAGATGTTATGTGCAATAGAAAATTGGCAATCGCATTACGGGGCGTTATCGCTTGCATCTGAGAGGAAACATGAGGAGCGGGTTTGAAACCCGCTCCGGCGAGAGCTTGTTTAGCTCAAATATCTATTGTTCCGAATTCGCCAAATCGCGCCTCGGGCAGGAATCGAACTGCAGTTGAATTCGAGATGAGCCCACGATGAGTGGGGCGAATCCGAATATCCTGCATCCCGGACTTGATCCGGGACCTTTTGATGACATGGCGTTTCGGAGTAGGTGGCGCCTCGGGCAGGAATCGAACCTGCGACCGTCAGCTTAGAAGGCTGCTGCTCTATCCACTGAGCTACCGAGGCACAAGATTAGTATAGCAAAATCGCACAAAAAAGAGAATGTGTTCGATCGACCCTCCCCCTGCCTGTCCACCGTAGTCCGCCTCGGGAGGATGAAGGTGGATTAGGGGGGGGGTGGGGGGTTTGCGATGAAAAACAAACCCGCCTTAATCCCCCCTTCCACCCAGGCGGACAAGTGTCAGAGGGGAGATTCCTCTCCAAAATCACACCTATGAGCTCCTAGAGCGAACAGGCAGCAATGACGAAGTAGGAGACGTGCTTCAGCACTCTTCTCGACTCAATTTGTAATCTGTAATTTGTAATTTGAAATTATTGACCCCGAATCCTGCTTCCTGAATCCTGAATCTAAGATTCCTGTTTCCCCTCCAAAAGCGCACCTTTGACAGGAATGACGCAGTAGGAGTGTTTTGTGCGAACTGCATTTGGCGAAACCGAAGAATCCGGTTATACTCGCACAGACTTTTTAGAATGTTCTCATGTCTGCCACTACGCTCGATCAGATCGTCTCCCTCAGCAAACGCCGCGGTTTTATCTATCCTGGTTCGGATATTTACGGTGGTTTTGCCAATTCGTACACCTTCGGTCCTTACGGCGTCCTGCTCAAAAACAACATCAAGCAGCTCTGGTGGAAGACTTTTGTCACCAAACGGCGCGATATCGTCGGCATCGATGGCGATATCATCCTCCATCCCAAAACCTGGGAAGCGAGCGGTCATGTCGATGGCTTCAACGATCAGCTCGTCGATTGCAAAAACTGCCGCGCGCGCCTCCGTGCCGATCACTTGGTCGAAGCGGCGCTGAAGCGTGACTGCGAAGGCTTGCCGGATGCCGAAGTCACCGCACTCATCCGCAACAATAACCTCAAATGCCCCAAATGCGGCAAAGCGGATTTTACCGATGTGCGGAAGTTTAACCTGATGTTCGAGACCGAAATGGCGAAAACCGGCGAGCATTCCAAAGCCTATTTGCGCCCGGAAACGGCGCAGGCGATCTTTTTGGAATTCAAGAACATCGTCGATTCGATGCGGGTCAAACTCCCTTTTGGTGTCGCACAGATCGGAAAAGCGTTCCGCAATGAGATCACTCCCGGCAATTTTATCTTCCGCCGCTTGGAATTCGAGCAGATGGAAATCGAATATTTTATCGAGGAAAAAGACTGGGAAGAGCTGTTTGTGAAATGGCAAGCAGAGATGAAAGCATGGTGCGATCTGATCGGACTGAGCCGCGACAAGTGTCATGATCTCGAGCATCCAAAGGAAAAGTTGTCGCATTACAGCAAGCGCACAGTCGATATCGAATACGACTTCCCTTTTGGCAAAAAAGAACTCTACGGACTCGCCTACCGCACCGATTTTGACCTCAAGCAGCACGAAAAATTCAGCGGCAAAGAGCTCAAATATCGCGATCCGGTCACAAATGAGACCTTTGTCCCGCATGTCTTGGAGCCGACTTTCGGCGTCGATCGCAGCGTGCTCGCGGTACTGTGCGAAGCCTACACCGAAGAGACGCTCGAAGACGGCACCGCGCGCACGGTGATGAAATTCCGTCCGCAAGTCGCACCGATCAAATTCGCCGTTTTGCCGTTGATGAAAAAAGACGGCTTGCCGGAGATCGCCGAGCAGATCTTTACGGAACTGACGGAAGACTTTGTCGGGGAATATGACGATGGCGGTACGGTCGGCAAGCGCTATCGCCGCCAAGACGAGATCGGTACGCCCTATTGCATCACGGTCGATTACGAGAGCAAAGATGACGACAGCGTCACCGTCCGCGACCGCGACAGCATGACGCAAGAACGCGTCAAGATCGCGCAGTTGAAGGAATATTTGGCGGAGAAGCTCAAGTAAACACATCAATCGGGAAGTCATTCCGGCTTGACCGGAATCGGGAAGCTGTCCCGCTGATCTTTCAGGCTTGTAGCTTGAAAGTACTACTTTCCGGAATCGGTGAAATATTCCGACCGCAAAAGAAACTTCCGTTCTCCAAAATATCCTTGTCTCAGGGTATGACCATGGAACATCTCATGAGTGTCAGAAATCAAAACAGTGAAATTTCCCTTGTTCCTCTAACGAAAAAGTGGTATTATAATACGAATCTTTGCTACAAAAATGAAATTTGCTGCGTTTTCATCCGCTTTTGCCAGTTTTGTACTGGTGTTTGGAATGTTTATCGGATCTGCTTTTGCGCAACGTGATCCGGGATTCGATCCTTTTGCCGCACCACCAAAAAACCTCCAAGAAGACAGTGTCAGTTTTGCGCAGAGTGTCGACAACGACGTGCAAGAGACACCTCTTCTCGGTAAAATCGACGACACGCACTATGCCGGTATCCTGCAAAGCTCCAACCGCGAAGTCGAGGGGTATCATACCTACGAACTGAACATCGGTGAAGGCAAACAGGTTCCGCTCAATACCAAGAAAGATCTGGAAAACCTGATCGGTGAGCAGATCACCATCGAGATCGCGCGTACACAAGACGGTATCATTTTGAAAAGTGTCACCGTCATGTCCGCCGGCGAGACCTTCCAGATGACCGAAAGCGGCGACCTCCATTCGGCGCCGACCGGTCCAAAATCGTGGCTTCTCGTGCCCTTTGTACTCCTTGTGATCGCCGCACTCGTGGCGAGCGGAGTCTTTACTCGCATGGGTATCTTTAGTCGTCGCAAAAGCGAATAAGGCGATTCTGATTGCGATTTGACGACAAAATATGCTGAAATACAAAAGGTGCCAGACGGTGCCTTTTTTCAGAAAGTTATCCGTACCGTAAATGACCAGAATCAAATCCCGATGGCATCAAATCGCCATGATAAGTGCATTCCTCGTCATTTTGACAGCCTGTGGCTCCGGCGAAGAAGTCGCTGTCGACTTGCCCCTCAGCCCACCCACCGATTCCGCGACGGAAGCGGAACCGGCACAAAAAACCGCAGACAAAAAAGAAGTCGTCCATCATAGCCCCACGGTCAAAGTCCGGACGATCGATGAGGTCACACCGGAAGAATGGAAAGAAGTCATCGATGCGATCATCAACACCAAGACGAAGTTGATGCTCGACAATCATATCTACGTGATCGTGAATGAAAACGGCACATTCCCGTTCTGGGAGAACAACAATCGCCTGATCTCACTCGGTTTTCCACATGGAGAAGAATTGGACAAAAATCCCTTTTTGCTCAAATACTTGCGCGAATTTCCCAGCAGTTTGACCGAAAACGATTTCAGTCTTCTAGAAAAATCGACCTATTCCGCGGAAGAACAAGCGGAATTGATGGCTCACCGAGCACAGATCGAGGCGGCTCTTCCCTATGTCATCACCGATTCGATCGGCGAGTTCGATTTCGTCAAAGTCGAAACGAGTCAAGAATCCGGCAAATATGGCGCCATTTACCGCAAAGACGAAGAAGAATACCGACTCAACATCTACGACATCATCGAATACAAGGACGGCAGTTATGACGATATCAACCCCGAAGACATCTTTGGTACCGAACGCATGCCCGATCTGGGTCCGTATGTCTATCACGACGAGTTCTCGATCTTTTGGCGCAACCAAAACCACATGTTCGATCTTGATATCAGCGAAGACGAAACCGTGCTCGATACCGTCACTCCGATCGTCAATGCCTATCATGAACGTTTTCCGAGCGAAAAATTTTGATGAGAAATCCGACCCAAAAAACCGTCATCCTTGATGTCGTACCGCCGGGCACGACTGCTCAGATCGCCGAACAGAATCTGCAAGAACTCCTTTCCCTTGCCAAAACGGCAGGCGGGATCGTTGTCGCCAAAGTGATCCAAAAACGCGGCCGTCCTTCGAGCAAGACCTTTTTGGGAAGCGGAAAAATCGAAGAAGCCGCCGAATACGCACTGGAAAACGGGATCGAACTCGTGATCATCAATGACTCGCTCAAACCGCATCAGTATGTCAATCTCGGCAAAATGTTTCCGAACATCAAATTGTGGGACCGCATTGACCTGATCCTCAATATTTTTGAGCAACACGCGAGCGCGCCGGAAGCAAAACTGCAGATCAAGCTCGCGCGTATGCATCATGAGATCCCCAAGATCTATGCGCGCGAAGCCACTACTCTCTTCGAACGCGCCGGAGCCGGTATCGGCACACGCGGCGCCGGGGAAAAAGGGATCGAAGAAGAAAAGCGTCACATCCGCAATCAGATCAAGAATATCAAAGAGCGACTGGAAGCAATGCAAAAGAAACAAGGCTCGCAGCGAAGGAATCGCGAGCGGACCGGCATGCCGACCGCCGCCATCGTCGGCTACACCAATGCCGGTAAATCATCGCTGATGCGCGTTCTGACAAAAAAAGACAATATCCGCGTCGATGATGCGCTCTTTGTCACACTCGAAACCAAGATCGGCAACCTCTGGCTGCCACAAGTCGAAAAAAGCATCCTCGTCGCCGACACCATCGGTTTTATCCGCGATCTGCCGCCGGAACTGATCAGCTCGTTTTTGACGACACTGCAAGAAGCGCGTTATGCGGATTTACTCCTCCATGTCGTGGATATCGCTGATCCGAAATATGTGGAGAAGATCGCCATCGTCGAATCGATTCTTGAACAATTAGATTGTTCAAAGATTCCGTCCGTTTTTGTCTTCAACAAAGCCGACCTTCTTGCCGATTATACTGTCCTCACGGAAGAAAAAGCCTGTCTGGCGCTTCCAAAAGCGCTCCGCGAACAGCCATCGGTATTGATTTCTACGAATACCAAATTTGGCATCGACAGACTCAAAGACGTCATCAGCACGCAGCTCTACCCTTGATTGAAATGATTGTTGTTCTGTTGATTCTGATCGACTGTGACCTCCTCGTCTTCAAAATCGTCCGCAGGCGCTTGCACTTGAGGTGATTCGAGGGTGGCATCGAGGGTTTTCTTTTCGTTGCGCTTTTGGGTGAGAAAATTTGTGATCAGATCGACCACCTTTTCGCATTGCTTGAGGAGAAAATCGAAGACGATGTCGATCAGATCGCGCGAAGGCTTTTGTTGATTCATGGGTGTATATTTTTCTCTCTTAGTATAGCGGATTTTGCGAAGGTTTTCAATTGGAGTACAAAGTTTGTGCCGCTCATCCAATAATACATTTGGAGTGATCTTGGAGATTGGTCAATTGCAAGAAACCGCTAGATTCCGTCTTTGCGAGGGAGGTACGACCGAAGCAAACCAGACAAAAACAGAATAGTTCGCGGCTCAAGCACTTTTGCAGAGTGCTTGTAAAAGTCCCTGCTGTGGCTAAGTGAAGCGTGGATTAATTCTTCACAAAACAATATCCTTTCTGCTTTTTTGTGTGTCAATCAATCATTCTCTGATCCGGGACTCTATTTGGAGCAATCTACAAGATTGCTCTAGCGTAAAGATCACTAAGTTCGGGTAAGTCTTTTGGACTTGCCCGAGAATTTAATTCCAATCTCAAACAAGCTCATCGCAAAGCTCTATAAGAAAAGCAATAAAATCTAAAATTATTCTCCAAATATTTCTTGAATAATATTTTTCATAGTTTTTACATGCATCTCCATTGTTATCTCTTTTTCATTCTGTTCTAATAATTCATCATTGACAATTGCAATTTCAAAATTGCTCTTCTCTAATGAATCTCCATAGTGAAA
>CAZYXI010000059.1:0-6587 GCA_964651215.1 uncultured Candidatus Peribacteria bacterium | reverse complement strand
GAAACAACGACCGATACAGAACTCCCGCCTTGGTTTGATGAATTATCTGCATACATTACAAATCAACAATTCGATTGTCGGTTTGAAATCCTCCCATTATTAGAATCAACAGCCCACGCTCTCGAGAAAAATTAGCTCTTCAGGAATGGAGAAAAGTCGTTCCCATCTCCACAACGGGTTTGCAACTTGTTCCAAATGCATTGTTTCTTCGCTGGTGGATTTTAAATCCACCCAATCACAAATCAAATGGTTCGAGTTCAATCTCGAATCGGCGGAAAAGATATTGAATCCAAATCAAATAGCAGGTTCTAGGTTTTTATAGTCTCTTTCCACTTTTTTTTGATTGTGCATCTGCCAACAACTTAAGCCGTTGCCGAAAATCTTCGAGCCACATCTCAAATGACGTACGAGCTATCGTTCGAATATTCCTGAAATACTTGACTTCTACCCCAGAAATCGTACCACCTGCTGCATCCAAAATTACGCGTATTTTTGCAAACAAAGGCTGTAGGCTTCCGTCTTCAATAATTGCGAAAGCAGACACACTCGAAAGTCCCACCGAAAGCTCCAGTATTCTTTTGGTCGCTGCTGAGGCTCTTGAAACGAGTTCATGAGAAGACGAATTTTTAGTTTCATGCATCATAAGTCAAAAAAATCATTTATATCTTTATCTGACTTTTTACGAAGAAGTCAAAAATAAGAGTGAAGATTACCGCGTCAAGAGTGCAACCGTCTCGACATGCGGCGTATGGGGGAAGAGGTCATGGGCGCGCACGCGCTGCAACTGCCAACCAAACGGCTGCAATTCGGCGATATCACGCGCAAGGGTCGCCGGATTACACGAAACCATCACGAGTTTGTCTGCCGGCAAATTCGCCAAAACCGTTCGCGCTTTTTTGGGCAATCCCGCACGCGGCGGATCGACGATCGCCGCGTCAAAATGCGTTTGCTTCGCCAGATCCGCCAGCAGGTCTTCCGCCGCTCCGGCAAAAAACCGAGCATTCGCGATGCCGTTTTGCTTGGCATTGTGTTTTGCCGCCTCCACCGCGCTCGCCACCAGTTCGATGCCGCTGACGGATTTTGCCTTGTCCGCAAGCGCCAATCCGATCGCTCCCGTACCGCAAAACAGATCGAGCAGATTTTCGTGACCGGAAAGTTGGGCAAACTCGGCGATGGTCGCGATCAACTGCTCGGCGGCGGGCGTATTGACTTGAAAAAATGCATCCGATGCGACTTCGAAATCGAGCCCGCAAAAGCGTTCGCGATACGAATCCTTGCCGGCGATCACCACGGATGGAGTATTCGGCGGCGCAACGGAAACACCGACAAAGGTCATCACCAGCAGTCCGACAAAACCGGGGACTTGCGCTCGCAGCTGCTCCGCCAAAGGGAGAAAAAAATCCGCATCGGTCTGCATCCCGACTGTCAGCCGCACAAGGATCTCGCCGCTCGCTTGCGATCGTCGCACCATCGCTTCACGCCAAAAACCCTTATTGGGGAACGGATTCCAGACGGGAAGCTTGCTCGCGAGGGCGAATGCTTCGATGATGTCCTTGACGAGGATCATCTCGTGCGGCGCGATCAGCGTATCCGTGATTCGCACGATTTCGCGCCAATTCCCCCGCCGATGGAGTCCGAGACCCGGCGACTCGTCACAAAATTGTTTGGAGCCATCGGGCAGGGTGGTGACGCCGACTTTTTCGTAGCCGAACGAAAACTCCATCTTGTTGCGATAGCGCTCGGTGATGGGACTGGCAACGATCGCATCGAGCAAAGGGATCGGAATTTTGGCAATGCGCTCAAACCCGTCGCGGACAAATTGCTCTTTCCACTTCAGCTGCTCGGGATAGGTGATCATCTGCCACGGCGCGCCGCCATGATGAGGAAATTCCGGATCGGGCGCCGACACGCGCTCTGCGGATGGCGAAACGACTTCGACAAGTTCGCCAAAAAAAGCCTTCTTCTTGCGGCTTTTGATGCGAAACAAAATATCATCACCCGGAACCGTCAGCGACACAAACACGACTTTGTCATCGGTTTTGACAACGCCGCTCCCATCCGACGAGAGCGCCTGCACTGTGCCACGCAAATGAGGATTCTCCGGATTTGGCATTACGAAGCATCGGATCCGCGTTTTTTGGCAGCCGGATGATCGGTTTCGCTATCGGCATTGGCGCGCATGTCCTTGAGTATATCGTAAACAAATTCTTTGCCGCCCAAGCCCAGCGCCAGACCACCGGCGAGGGCGAGCATCGCCACGAGCGCGGTAAAGAGGATCTCGACCAGGTTTTCGGCGATGCCGATCTGCGACAGCGCCGTCATGATTCCGAAGGCGATAATGGTGTTTTTGGCGACGGCGGCGATGATCCAACGCGCTTGTTTGTCACCGATGCGAAGCAGATTTTGCAACAAGGAAGATGCCGTACCGGCGAATTGCAACGCAAAGAGTAGGATGAGTACCGCAATGATGATGTCCGGCACAAGTCCGATGACTTTGCGGAGAAACTCTTCAATTTCGACAAAGCCCATGATCCCGGCAGAGACGCGTAAAAAATAGGTGATGATCACGCCTTTCAAAAACTTGCCGACCAACTGCGACGGACTCGATTTGATGTTCGCTTTTTTGAGGAGGTCGTCAAACCCGATGCGCTGCCAAAAATTGGCGAGGCGCAAACGATCGCCGAGTTTGCGAAAAATATGTTCGATCACATAGCCGATCAGAATACCGATAAACAAGACGGTAAGCGCCTTGAGGATGTCGGGCAAAATCGCACCCCATTCGGCAAGTGTTTGATTGACCGATGTCGAAACACCGGTATAAAAACTCGTCAAAGCATTATACCCTTCTTGGTGGAGCGGAGTATCGGAATTGGTGAGAAAGGAGTTCGGAGAATTGTTCATGCATCGGAAAAAACCGTTCCCAGTCTGCCACTATTTTTGTTTCCGGACAAATCCGGCACTCCTCGCTTCGTCTTCACTCGCAAAAAAGACCCGGTTTTTGACGGTGATCTGAGCCGCTTCCGGCGCATCGAGCGGATAAAAATACTTTCCCATGCGACTCGCGACAAAGAGTTTGCCGCTTGGCGCCGGGATTGTCGTCAGATTTGGCAATATCTCGGTGACGGAAAATTCGAATTCTCCGGGAAAAATCGAGTATACTTCTTGCGCGTCGCGGACGACGATCCGCGCTTCGCGCCCTTCCAATTTTCCTTTCAGTATGCCATTGTCGATCGAGTCAAGGTGCAGCAGGCTGATCGTTTCAGAAAAATCCCCCACTTCGATCGGCGGGCGCGCGGCAAACGTCTGCCATCGCTCGAGGGCGATTCCTCCGAGCACCCCCGTGATCGCCGCCATAATAAGCAAGGCGTAAAACTGCAGATAGAGCCAAAGATTTTCTCGCTTTTTCATTCTCAGATTTGAAAACATATCTCTTCCAATTCGGTCGCACGCCACTGCTTTCACAGGTGGAAGCCGCCGCACGTTATGCAGATTTTGCAATGATTTCAAAAAAATGTCCAGATTTTTATCAAGCACAAGATGAAGACATCAGCGAGCCGCAAGCTTTGCTCGATTCGCTCGGCGGCACGATCCGTATCGCAGAAGTGATCGCCACGGTCGCTTTTCCGAAAGTGACCGATATTCTGGTCGCAGAGTTGCTGACAGCGCTTCCGGAAGGGAAACTGACCTTTGGTATGTCGCTTTTTCCGCAGGACGATTGGCAGCTCAAAACCCTGCTGATCGGCGTCAAAAAGGCACTCCGCAAACATGATCGCTCGGTGCGCTTTGCCAATCGCACCTTTCGCAATTTCGATGCCGGCACACTGCATAATGAAAACCTTTTTCCGCCGAAAGGCTGCGAAATCCTTGCGATTGTAAATGAGGACAAAAAACTGATCCTGGCAAAAACGCTTGCCGCACAGAACATCACCGCGCTTTCGGAACGCGATTATGGCAAGCCGGTGCGAGACATGAAAGTCGGCATGTTGCCGCCAAAACTCGCCTTGATGCTGATCAATTTTGCCGCGACGGAAAAAACCTTGCCGCAAAAAATCTGGGATCCGTTTTGCGGAACGGGGACGATCGCGGTGGAAGCCGGCAACATCGGCATCGACTGCATCTGCTCGGATATTTCGCCCAAAATGATCGCCGCCAGCGCGCAGAATCTCGCGCATTTTTTCCCCGGGAAAAATTTCCGCATCTTCGCGCATGATGTCGCCGATCCGGTGCCAAAGGATATCGATGCGAGTGCGATCGTCACCGAAGGCTACCTCGGTCCGATGTTTTTGCGCGCCGTCTCCGACACCGACCTCGCCAATGCCAAGCGCGATATCGAACCGATCTATGCGCGGTTTTTTGCCGAAGTCGCCAAAGCTCCGCGCATTGAAACGATCGTGGTCTGCCTCCCCTTTTGGCGGACGCGCCATGGGCATAATGAATTTTCGGAAAAAGCACTTGCAGCAGCGCAAAAATTCTGGAAAAATGCCTTGGCATGTGAGGGACTCACCTCACGCGGATCCTTACTCTTTCGACGTGATAATCAGTTTGTGGGACGCGAGATCTTCGTCTTCCGCAGAAAATAAGTCGAAAGAAACATCACCGATACCGATAGTCAAGAACGCGATATGTGTTCCCCTGTAGCTCAGCGGTAGAGCATTCGGCTGTTAACCGAAGGGTCACTGGTTCGAATCCAGTCGGGGGAGCCAGTTTGAACGAGTCCGCGAAGAATCGTCATTAACCCCAGCAGCATGCGCTAGATCCGGTTGATACTGTTTTGGTGTCATTTTTTCGATCTTCTCGGTAAAAAGCAAGGGGTAGTTCAGTTCCAAAGCCATATTCTCGGGGTTCATACTAAATTTCCCGACTTCAGAAATCAGTCCACGCTTTTCGCAAATGCCTTGTGATTGGCCGTATACGGCACCAACCTGTTGGGAAAAACGCAAAAACCTCTCAATGTCCTGCATCCAGTGGCTTGACTCATTCTCGATCTCCAGAAATGAATTTTGCAGCTGCTCCACTTCACTCTCAATCGCTTTCTTTCGATGTATATATTCATCGTCTCCAATAAGTTCGCCAGTTTCATTGGCAGGAGAGAGATACCTGTCTTTCAGTACGGTAAGTTTCTTTCTTGCCGTTGCCAACGCATCTTCGACGGCAAACTTCCTTGCCTTCTCACAACCCTCGTCGTGATCAAACTCCTTTTTAAGTTCGTCCAAAATAAACTCTATCTGTACATCAGTAACGTTGACCGACGATAACCGATTTAAGACAAATCGATCTAAATCCTCTTCACGATGATATTTTTTGTGTGTGCAGCGGCTGTCACCCTTGTCCCTACGCCCCATACAAAAATAGTAGTGCCAGCCCTTTTGTGTCTGGCCGGCAAGCGCTTTACCGCAAGCAGAACAGACTATCAAGCTAGACAATAAATATGGCTCCTTTTCCGGTTTTTTATGAAACGATGTGCGACGAAGCGCGGTCTGCACCTTGTCGTATAGTTGCTTACTGACAAGTGCCTCGTGCTTAATGTTTTCTGTGTAACGCCTCCCTTCCCATTCGAAAACACCACAAAAGAAGCAGTTTTCAAGAACCATTTTTACAGAACTTTTAGCCAATTTATTACCGCTTCGGCGCGCCCTAAGTCCATTGCTGAAAGCCCTGTCCGACAACTCCTCCAATGTAAAAATCCCCTTAGCGGCATCCTCAAAAAGTTGGCGTATAACGACACCCAAGATCGGATCGATCTCTATTCGTTTTAGTGGTCTGCCTAATTCCTCAAGTAGAACCTGCTTTTTAGTTTCGAAAGCATTTCCGGCGATTCTGCCGTCTTTTCCTATATTGAGGTAACCAAGTGGTGCGTTCCCCGGATACTCACCCTTATTTGCTTTCTCTGCAATGTCGCGTCGTACATAAGAGCTAGTATCGTCGGAGCTCTTTTTCGACATTGCAAGCTCTAGTCCTAAAAAGAACTTATCATCGGCAGAATCCCTGTATTCTCGATTTGGTGTTATTACACCTTGTAAGTGTTTTAAATCCATATAATGTATGACTTGTGCTCCATCCACAGGATTGCGTGCAATACGCGTCAAATTCCATACCAGTATGTAGTCAGCCTCCTTTCTGGAGAACAATTCCATCATTTCGTTAAATAAAGGCCTTCCTCGCACGTATGCGCTTTCATTCTCTTTAAAGAGTTTCACCACCTCAAACCCCTTAGACTTCGCAAATGCAGTCAATTCATTTTCCTGTGAATCCAGTGAAAGTATCTTGTTCTCTTCCTGTCGTTCTTTACTATTTTTTGGCTTTGCACTCTTTCGACAATATACTACAACTCTCTTCATGATTGACCTGATAAAGAAATACTCAGACGCGGACGACTCTGGCACCCCATTGTACAGCAGAAGCGGTAAATGGCAGAGTCGCCCAAGACTGAGCAGGACAAGAAATCCACTTCTGATTATCCGACAATAGGGTGCGAATAGATTGTGTCATATTTTTAAGTTGTTTAGAAGTTTAATATCTATATAAAGGGGACACTGAAAACACTACGGGCTGAAAGCCCGTAGGTTCACTTGCGACTGAAAGTCGCC
>CAZYXI010000058.1:0-6658 GCA_964651215.1 uncultured Candidatus Peribacteria bacterium | reverse complement strand
GCCGACGTGGTAGATGTACTGGCCGACCGCGGCCAGCGGCTTGTCTTTGGCGTGGACAGCAAGGATTTCTTCGCGGGCTTTGATGTCCGGCTTTTCGATCACAATGCGGCGATCGAAACGACCGGGACGCAGCAACGCTTTGTCCAACACATCGGGGCGATTGGTCGCGGCGATGACGATGACATTGGTATCTTTTTCAAATCCATCCATCTCGGTGAGGATCTGATTAAGGGTCTGTTCGCGTTCGTCATGTCCGCCGCTAAATCCGGCACCGCCACGCTGACGTCCGACGGCATCGATCTCGTCGATGAAGATGATCGCCGGAGCATTTTTCTTTGCCTTTTCAAACAGATCGCGCACGCGACTGGCACCGACGCCGACGAACATCTCGACAAATTCCGAACCGGAGATCGACATAAACGGCACATTCGCTTCACCGGCGACGGCACGCGCGAGGAGGGTTTTTCCCGTTCCCGGAGGACCGACAAGCAGTACACCGCGCGGGATCTTGGCACCCATCTTGGTATATTTTTTCGGGTTCTTCAAAAAATCCACCACTTCCACCAGTTCTTCTTTTGCTTCGTGCGCACCGGCGACATCTTCAAACTTCGTTTTGCGACGGCGGCGATCGAAGACTTTTTCCTTCGATTTGCCGAAAGAAAAAGGTCCACCGGCACTTTTGCTCATGCGTGTCATCAAAAAAATGATGATTCCCAGGATGATGACAAACGGCAGAATATCCCCGGCGAGACTCGCCCAAAAGCGTTGGCTTTCGAGACTGACGATTTCGACTTCGGTGCCTTCCGGCGGATCATTGAGCCCCATATCGGCAAGCGAATCAGACTGGAGGCGCTTGGTGATATCGACCGTATCGGTCTCTCCTGTCGGTGTCCCGATCAGATCTTCGCCTTTGATCTGCACGAGTTCGTAATCACCGGCTTCAAATTTATTCAAAAATGCGGTGATCGAGATCTGCTCTTCGGTGCGGTTTTCGGTGTTCGGCATAAAGATGCTCGAGAGCACCATAAAGACCAAGACGATGATGATAAAGAGAAACCATGGGGAAGGCTTCTTGGGCATCTGCATATTTTGCGATGGTTTTTTGTTGGAAGGAGGCATGGCAAACTACAAGGAGAAAAGGGGAGGAATGTGCAGCGGCGACAATTGTTTCATGATTCCGGACAAGGCGCAACGGGAAGTCGGAGTGAATTTTTTACAGAAAAGGATTACTGATTTTGTAATTAAGTCTATTTTAAATACACATCTGTATTCAGATTCGCTTCTACTCCATCAATTGAACCCAATAATCCTTTTTTCTTCATAATCTCTTCGAGCATTGCCCTGTTTAACTTGTTTCCTTTCTCCAGTTCGCCGGTTTTTCTCCAAGAAGCAGCGATTTGTGCGGCAATCTCATCCGGCTTCATTGATCCATCGATCTCCAAGTCCATGTTTACCGCACGAGGTGTACCAGTACTATCGGTCATATTGACGACGATTGGTGGTGAAGATGGTTTGGTATCCGCAGTAGCGGGTTTGGTGCCGGTGCGTGCGGTTTGATAATCGCCTTTCGATACTCCGGCACGGTCGATCATGCGATCGACAACCTCTTCGCGCGAAGCCTTCATCAACTCCTCGGCTTCGTGATCCTTGAGTCCTGAATCCATAAGGAATTGCTTGTTGTAGGTCGTTTTGGGATCATTTAAACGATCCAAGAGGGTCCTCAGTTTGCCGGTATCGATTCCATCGATGATCTCGCGCTGCTTGCCGGTCATACTGTCGCCTGATCCAAAGAGCCCCGGTAACGACCTCGCTCGCTCGACAGAAGCCTGTGAGATATTGTTTTTGAGGTTGCCGAGACCTCTCCCAAAATCCGTAATAGCAAGGCTTTCACCTTTGGTATTCTTGATCGGCAACCATGGCAGGTACATAGGGCTTTTGGCGACAAATTTGCCAAAATTCTCCGCTCCACTTTTGATGCCCGAAATCGCTCCTTTCGTAAAGCCCTCCGTGTTTTCCGCTACTTTCATCGCTTGCCACATGACTGCGATGGCGATTACAAACCAGAGGAGTTGCTGAAAGTTGTGGATCTGTTTGAAGCCCAAAAAATGATCGATGCCACTGATCGGAACACTATATTCCGGAAGTAATTCCATCCTTCCTCCGATCACCACCATCATCAGTCCCAAAACCAAAGGGATACCCATCATCGCCGGCAAAAAGGCATAGCTGATAAATTTTGAGAGGCTCAGTTGGTTGCTATCCATACTTGCACCGAAGGCATCTTTGACCACCCACAGCAGCACACCAAGTGGCGCGAGCACGATATGGAGCCAAAGCATTACCACCCGTTCGAGCAACACAAGAGCCATCGCGGTGAAGACGATGATCAGCACTATCATGACCATAAAGACGGCAATCGAGTTGATGGAAAGATCCCACAGGGTGCGTGCGGTGCCGTGGGCAAGGGGGATCTGAGAGATCTGAAAAATGCCATGCGCAAAGACCGAAGCGATATTGCTCTGATCGACATCTTCCCACGTGATCGGATCGTCATAAAAATAGACTATATAATGCTCATTCGTTACTGCGTGTGTGCCCGGAGGAGGGGTGGGAGGGACTGCGGTTTTGGCTTCGAAAGAAATACTATGTGGTCGATAAATACAATAGTTTCTGGATGGTTCACCCGGAGTCCACCATGTCGGACCGCTAAATTCGTGTGAAATACAGTCGCTGAGTGCTTCATCGACTCCGGGAAGATACGAGGACATCGATGCCGGGATACCGTAGACGACATGCGCGGCGACATTGGCGGCATCAAGCACGACCCGGGCGCCAAACCAAGTAAAATTTACCAGCACGACCGCCACCACGAATTTTGGCAACACACTTCCCACTTTAAACCCTTCGCCAGCTCCGATCGAACTGGAGCCGGCGGATATGACCGTCATAAAGGCGATCACGAGCAGCACGATGATAAAACCGTAATTGACGAGGTCGCGGATGATCCGCCAAAAACTTTGGAGCGTAGCGGAAAAATCGAGTGTCGTCCGAGGATCTTGCCAAGCGTTTCCCATGATGAGCTCGTTTCCCATCAATTCACCGATGATGATCGATTGGAAGGAGATCACCGCCACAAAAATCCCACTGACAAAGATCGCCAATTCCGAAAAAGCTGCTGCAATATCCGATGGTTTACTGACACCGGGTTTTGGTCCACAGGAACCGTCATCTCTGATGACGCCCGCGATCGGAGCGGTACTTCCCGGAGGAGTGTATTCACAGGTGTCTCCCGCTGCAGCTTGCACAGTCGGCGCCCAATTTCTATCACTGATCGCCAATAGTGATGGTCCGAAAGCGGCGAACGCAAACACCCCGACAAAAAGGAGCGCGCCAAATCTTCGCAAGATATGTTTTCCCTTTTTTGCAGAGGTGTTTTTTTGTGCCGATCGTTTGTTTTTGATGTGCATTTTGGTGTCTGAGTATTGTAGCAAAAAAACCGCAGAAAAAGAACAGATTATGAGAAAAACGTTGCCGTAACTGTTACTCCAGCGAGAGCACCGATGCCAGCGCCGATCGAGCCGCCGATCCACCAATTCGCCTTCATGGCGTTTTGTGTCAGTCTGGTATTTTGTGCGACAACAGCTTGGCGGCGTTCTTGCTCTTTATGCTTTTTCCATTCTTCAAAGGCAGCTTGCATAAATTCCTCTCTCTTTTGCATTGCCTCTTGCTTCATTTTTTCCTCTTCGGGCTTGCCCTTTTGAGCGCCCTCCGTCTTGATTTTGATTCCTTTGGTTGTTTCTTCTGTCGTGTTTTCTTGCTCAAACGCGTTGCGATCATGTCGTTCGACCGCACTCGGGCCTGCTGCCGGAAACATGCTGTACAAACCCAAGAGGTAGGCGGCACCGACCGCTTTTGCGCTCGCTATTTGATCACTGCTAAATGATATCCGCGAATAGTCATTGAGCATGCGCGATCGCTGAAGATCGGTCGCCGTTTGATACGAGTCAAAGAGCGCTTCATCCACGGCGATCTGCGCCGCCGCCGCCTTGAGCCGTTGTTGATAGATGGGGCTGTCGCGGTGGGTTCCGGTCAAAAAATACTGCCCTTTGTTGGCAATACGTGCTTCGTCTGCGATGATGGTTTGCATGTTTGCGTATTTTTCAAAAGTAGTTTCGACGACGCGCAAGATGCTGTGTTGATCAAGCGCGCGCGGAGAAGTGCCGGCGATTTTTGCCGCCATCAAGGAGGTAAGTTGCAATTTTTCCGAAGAAACTGTTTCTCTGGCGCCGATCGATTTGCTGATCTCGTTTTGCCAGAGTGTCGCATCGGATCGAGCCGAGGTATCTGCCGCAAATGATGTGTCATGAAGACTCATGGATCGGAAAAAATGTGTTTAGTAGCCTACGTTTTCAAACCCTTTGGCATGCATAAAGAGGGTCTCGAGGTCGCCATTTGTGATGTTGTGCTCATACAAAAAGCGAATGGCGATATAGCGATCAAAGCCGGAAGTACCACTTTCATTGATATTCCGCACGGCGTTTTTGGTGTTTGGATCATCGGGGTTTGTCAGAATACCGAGATATTTGCCGGTGCCGCCGTCTTCCGTCTTTTTGAGGTCTGCAGGATCGATCTCGAATTGGAACGATCGCGTAAAGCCTTCTTCTTTGGGGAGTGCGCGTTTGCCTGTATATTCACTTCCAGTTTTTTTTGCTTGGCTTGCCGCTTTGACCAATTCGCGTTGCGCTACTCCTTCTTGTTTGCGGATCGCATTGAATACAGTTTCTCCTCGTTTGCCAAGATCAAGGTGTCTGTAAAGGGCTTGTTCTCTTGGGTTCGTAAAGATGCTGATGATGCGTTCTTGTTTGTCATCGCGCAGCGAGGCGAGTTCGTTGAGCACGCGGTTTTCCGGATTGATGAGACTGTCCAGATAATCGCGCTCCAACCCCTCGTGCCCGGCGTATGCCATTGCTGCCCCCATCGGGATATACGGATTTTGCCAGTCACCGGTCTGGGTAGAGGCGACGATATTAAGTGCAGCGATCGCACCACCAAGCATCATTGTGATGAAAGAAAGTGCTCCTTCACCGGAAAACAGTTTTTGCATGAGCTTCCCCTTGTCTTTGTACGATTCCGGCGAAAGTTGAGCCGCTTGTGGTGCAATGCTTTTGAAGGCATGCGGCTGAAAATCGATGCGAGAAAAATCGACATCCGGATACTGAGATTTTAAGATATCATCCGCCTTGAGTGCCATCTCGTAGACCGCCATGTGTTCGAGTGTGCCGTCTTGCCAGAGGTCTTTGAGTCGGTTCCCTTCTTGCCATTCTTCATCGCTAAGGTTTGCTCTTTGCCAATTGGCGGCGTGCTGTTGCAATTTTGCCGGACTGAAGGGATTGTCCTTGGCTTCGTGCCGGATATTTTGGATCAGTTTGTAGACTTCTTCGACCGATGCATCATCTTCGATCGCACCATTGGCAAAGACAAATTTGCCGAGCCGGTCAAGTTGCGGATCGCCCGATCGCCCCGACATGATCGCACGCTGTCGATTGTGCACTTGTGTGCGCAATATCGTCGGAAGCGTTAAGACAGCGATGCCTTCTTTGCCCTCTTCGCCTTCGATCACCGCATCGGTGCGTTTTTGGAATCCGATTTTGACATCTTGCGGCACTTCGATATTTTGGTCTTCTTTGACCAGTTTGCTGATTTTTTGGGTGTACTGACTCTCTTCCACCCCAAGGATCCGGGCGGCAAGTGCAGTGGTGGCGAGCAGTTCGGCTTGCGCCGCGTAGCGTTCTTCCACCGGAAAATCCGCACTTTTTTGCATTACAAAAATGCTGTTGACGATGTCATCAAGTGCGCCTTCATTGCCGCTGCTTCCCAAAAAATCTTTGGCAAATTGGACGAGGCGTTGTCTATCCGGATCGTCTGCGAATTTTTTCGGGTTGTCGAGCATTTGCGCAACTTGCGGATTTTTATCCAAAATAGTTTGCACTTCAGGCGGCATCAAGGCTTTTCGCGCTGCCGGCTGCATTTTTTCAAAGATCTCGTTGCGCGGAAATTGTTCCCGTACCGCTTTTAAAGCATAGAGATCGATGACGGCTTGGTTGTTCGGTTCGCGTAGAAGTGCTCGGAGTCGTTCCGGATTTTTTGCGCGATTATTCCAAGCACGCTGAAATTCTTCGATGCGCTTTTGCATGATCGCGATTTGATGCGTGGCTTCCAATTGCTGTCTTTCCAGCACTCGTTGAAGAGCTTTGAGGCGTTCTTCCGGAGCTTTTTGCTCTTTTGCTTCTTTCAGCTCTTGTTCTCCTCGGCTCAGTGTTGCGCGGATATTCCGCCGCACTTTATCGATTCTTCCACTTACGACCTCCAGGGTTTGGGCGTGGAGTTTGGGATCACTTCCATCATCTACAATATCATTCGCGAGATTATCTCTGATCTTCTCTTGCGGAAGATCCTTCATCACAGTAACCAATGGCGGAATTTCCCATTTGGCTTTGTTTCCTGTACCCTTGTGCTCGTCAGATGACTTTTCCCAAGGGGATTTCTGCAACAGCTCTTCAAGCCCGTGACTGATTTCCGGAGATTCTCCGATCAGATGTTGCAAACACGGATGATCTTTTCGATCACAGTCTCGGTGCGGTCGGGGAGTTCGTACACA
>CAZYXI010000057.1:0-6682 GCA_964651215.1 uncultured Candidatus Peribacteria bacterium | reverse complement strand
TGGCGACCGGCGACCAAGACATCGGTGACTTTTCCCGATACCTTCATGCCGCGAAAGACACAGTTTTTGCCCTTGCTGTAGAATTTGTCCGGATCGATCGTCCAACTCTCCTCCGGATCAAAAATCGTCACATCGGCAACAACTCCGCTTGCGAGCGTTCCGCGCTCGACTTTGATGACCTTGGCGGGATTGATCGACATCTTTTCGATCAACTGAGACATGCTCAGGTGCTTTTGATCGACGAGATGAGTGATCCCCAGCGCGAGCGATGTTTCGAGTCCGACACTCCCGAACGCCGCTTCGGCAAACGGTTTCATTTTTTCGGAAAGGAGATGCGGGGCGTGATCGGTCGAGATGCAATCGATCGTTCCGTCTTTGAGTGCGGCGATCACCGCTTGCCGGTGAGCTTCGCTGCGGATCGGCGGATACATCTTGGCATGGGTATTGTAGCCGTCACAGATGCTGTCATTCAGCGCGAAATATTGCGGACAGGTTTCGCAGGTGATATTACTGGAGCGCTGTTTGGCGGCGGCGATCATTTGGAGGCCGCCGCTTGTCGAGCAATGCAAGGCGTGGAATCGTGCACCGGCACGTTCGGCAAGGAGCAGACTGCGAAAGATGCCATAGTCTTCGACTTCGGCAGAGACACCGGCAAGTCCCAGGCGCGTACTCCATTCGCCTTCGTGCATGACACCGTGGTCATGCAGGGATTCTTCTTCGCAATGGGAAAAAACCGGCAAACCGAAAGTCGTTGCCCATTTCATCGCTTTTTCGAGAAGTCCCGCGTTTTGAATATCGACGCCGTCATCGGTCACCGCCACCGCCCCCGCCAGTTTGACTTCGCGCATTTCGGTAAGGCGTTCGCCGTTTTGACCGGATGTCGTGGCAGCACTCGGAAAAAGATTGGCAAGCCCCAGTTCTGCGGCGCGCTTGAGTTGGAATTCGATCACCGCTTGATTGTCCGCCACCGGATTGAGATTCGGCATCGAGACGACCGAGGTCACTCCGCCGGCGATCGCCGCCTTGAGTCCGGTTTCGATCGTTTCTTTGTCTTCGCGTCCCGGTTCGCGCAAATGGACTTGCAGGTCGATGAGTCCCGGAGAGACGATTTTGCCCTTCGCATCGATCACGTTCGTGTGAGCGGCTTTCGCGATTTTTCCGATTTTTGTGATTTTGCCCTGTTCGATGAGGACATCAGCGATTTCGTCGATCTTGTTCGCGGGGTCGATCACTCTGCCGCCGGTGATGAGGATCTGCGCTGTCATGCTAGATACGGGTAAATGATTTGGGTGAGCCGGTGCAAAGCAGCCACATGACGGTCTTGCGGATCGAAACGCCGTTTTCGACCATCTGCAAAATGCGGCTTTCGGGGATCGTCATCAGTGCTTGGTGGATATCGGTATCGCGCTGCACCGGTCCGGCATGCATCAGCAGCGCGTCTTTGTTTGCGAGTCGAAAGCGCTGTTCGGAAATCCCGAACGCTTTTGAATATTCGCGCAAGGTCGAAATATCACCGGTCGCGCCGCGTTCGTTTTGGACCCGCAAGACATAGACGATATCGGTCTGCGGCAGGGCGGCTTCGACATCGAGGAAGACCTTGGCACCAAAGACCGTTTCGACGTGCTCGGGGACAAACGTCGCCGGAGCCGCAATGCGGATGGTGGCGCCTAGTTTTTTAAAAATCCGAGCCGTCGAGCCGAAGACACGCGAATGCAGGACATCACCGACAAAGGTAACGACCTTGCCCTTGAGGTCGCCAAAGTGGTCAATGGTCGTCAAACCATCGATGAGCGCTTGAGTGGGATGTTCGTGCCAGCCGTCGCCGGCATTGATGATCGCGGCATTGGTATGAGCGGCGATCTGGGACGGGAGTCCGGAGTATTGCGAACGGATCACCACGGCGGCGGCGTTCATCGAGTCGATGACTTGTGCCACATCAAACAGTGATTCGTGTTTTTTTTCGGAAGTACCACTCCCCACTCCGACCGTATCGGCACCGAGTTGTTTCGCCGCCCAGTCAAAGCTGCTTTGGGTGCGCGTACTGCTTTCGAAAAAAGCGAGGGCGATGGACTTGCCTTTGAGCAGATCGAGCTTTTCGGTCTTGAGCGAACGGAACTCGCGCGCAAGTTCAAAAATAAGTGTGCACTCTTCGACCGAGAGATTATCGATCGAGACGAGGTCGTTGGTCGAAAGCAAGCGGTTGTCGCGGATTTGGTGCAGCCGATCGAGAGCAGGTGAAGTCATAGGGTTTATTCGACAGGTGGTTTGCTGCGCCCTTTTGCAGCAAGGGAGATGATTAGCACTCCGACTACAAATCCCCAGAGTGCCATATTCCATGACTGCGGGACTCGTACCGGTTCGGAATTGGTGATATCGGCACCAAGACCATCATCGGCAGGGGCGGAGATCTCGGTGACGATAATATCGTCTTCGGCAAATGCCGCCAGCGGTTGCACCAATGCAAGGATGATGACGAGCGCCGACAAAAGCCAAAGTGCTTTCATGCATCCCTATTATCGCTCAAAAATAAGCAAGAATCAACTCTCCTTGCTTTTTTGCGCAGTTCTGCCACAATGGGCGCCAATGCCGTTTGTAAGAAATCATGACAGAATCAGACAATCTTTACCGGATCACTTGTGTCGCGTGCGGCAAAGTCTGGGACGAATCCGAGACCTGTACGACATGTCTCGACTGCCACAATGCGCTTGATGTCCAGATGGACATGGAACAGATCGCTGTGCGTCTCAATCGTTTCTTGCTGGAGCACGCACCGCTTTCGACTGCGAAATATCTCGATTTTTACCCGATCCGCGACCGTTCCAAGGTCGTCAGCCTGCGTGAAGGCGACACCCCGCTCTACGAAGTCAAAAAGATCGGCGCCAAACTCGGACTCAAACATTTGTATGTCAAAAACGAAGGCGCCAATCCGACCGGAGTTTTTAAAGACCGTGGCAGCCTCGTCGAAATCAGCAAAGCGGTCGAGATGGGAGCGAAGGGAGTGTGCGTAGCAAGTACGGGGAATATGGCGGCATCGGTCGCGGCGTATTCGAGCCAAGCGGGACTCCCCTGTTATATCCTCGTGCCGGAAGGGACTCCCATCGGCAAGCTGTCGCAGACGCTCAGTTACGGCGGACAACTTATCCAGATCCGCGGAACCTATGCCGATTGTGTCGTTCTCGCCGAACAACTCGCCATCGAAAACAACTATTACCTCGGCGGAGATTATGCCTTTCGTGCCGAAGGCGCAAAGTCGACCGCCTACGAGATCATCGAGCAACTCCATTGGAAAGTCCCCGATGTCGTAATCGTACCGATCGGGTGCGGCACCAATCTTGCCGGAATCTGGAAGGGATTTTTCGAATTCCACACGCTCGGCCTCATCGACTGTTTGCCGCGGATGATCGGTGTGCAACCGACCGGATCGGATACGATCTGCACCGCCTTCAAAACCGGAAAAGACCGCTACACCAAAGTCGAAAAACCGCAGACGATCGCGAGTGCGGTCGGCATCGGCGTTCCGCAAGACGATATCAAAGTCTTGAGGGCATTGCGGGATTCGAAGGGTGATACCCAGACCGTCGATGATGAAGAGATCTTGGCGGCGCAAAAAATGCTTTCCAAAGACGAATCGATCTTTACCGAACCGTCGGGAGCGATTCCCGTCGCCGTGCTCAAGCATTTGCTCGAACGGAATGTCATTGCGGCGGACGAGACCGTCGTCTGTGTCGCGACCGGTACCGGACTCAAAGATCCCAAAGCCGCACTCGGAAGCTTTTCCGATCCGCCATCGGTCGATCCGAAGATCGAAGAGATCAATCGCTTCCTCGCCTCCGGGACGATCAGTATTTCGAGCGGCGATAGCAAAAAGCAAGAACAGGTCTTGTTCGAAGCGATCCCGAGCAAATCGAACCTCCACACGATCTTGATGAAAGAATTCGCATACGATGCGCCGGATAGGATCCTGGAAAGTGTCTTGCACGAGACGGAAGATTTTTTGAAACGCGGCAAGGAGATCCGCACCGCCGATCTCTTTAGTATTCTCCAAGAAGCGATCGAAGATACCACCGTACCGCAGTCGCCGCTCCTCATCCAAGACTTTGATTCCAAAAGCGGTCTCAACACGACTCCGCACGGAAGCATCACGATTATTTTTGAAGGAGAATCATTGTCTGCCGAGGCGGAGGGAGTCGGCCCGGTCGATGCTCTTATCAAAGCGCTCAAGATCGCCGTCAGTCGCAAAACCGACTTCTGGCCGGAGCTCCATGACTTCAACGTCAATGTCGCCAGTAGTCGCGAAAGCGCCCTCGTCAAAGTCGTTATGGAGATGCGCGACAGCGAAGGCAAACAGGTGACCGCCAAAGCGAGCAGCCCCGATATTATCATCGCTTCACTCCATGCTTTTGCCAAAGGCTTTAATCTGCTCTATCCGAAAGTCGATCAATTGCGCTCGTAGGTGACGATGTCGAATGCAAACACATTTTTGTCATCCTTGGGATGGTGGGTTTGTGAGACGACTTTCCATTCATTTGGATCGATTTCCGGAAAGAAGGCATCGGCATCGGGGATCTCGGCATCGACATGAGTGATGATCAATCTGCTGGCAAAGGAAATCGCCTGGTTGTAGATTTTTTCGCCACCGATGATAAAGATATCCTGATCGCAATTGCGCGCCAAATGTACCGCCGCGCCGAGCGAATCGATGACTTCGGCGCCAAGGATGCGATAGCTGTGGTCTCTGCTGAGGATGATATTTTTACGATCCGGGAGCGGGCGTCCGATCGATTCGTAGGTATTGCGACCCATGATCACCGGCTTGCCTGCAGTTGTTTTGCGAAAATGCTGAAGATCCGCCGGCAGATTCCAAAGCAAGCGGTTGTTTTTTCCGATCTCTCGATTTTTGCCGATGGCGGCAATCAAGGTAAGAATAGTGTGAGAAACTGTCAAAAATTTTAAAAAAATACAGTATTTGATGCAAGCTGTTTTTTATATCGCGACCGGTGCCTTGATCGCCGGATGCGGATCGTAGCCGACCAGTTCGAAATCCTCAAAGACAAAGTCAAAGACACTTGTGCGCTTGGGATTCAATTTCATCCGCGGCAATGGGCGCGGCGCGCGCGTCAGCTGCAAGCGCATCTGTTCGAAATGGTTGTGATAGATGTGGACATCACCGAACGTATGGACAAAATCCCCCGGCACAAGACCCGTAACTTGCGCGATCATCATGGTCAAGAGTGAATACGAAGCGATATTGAACGGAACACCCAAAAACAGGTCGGCACTGCGTTGGTAGAGCTGACAATGGAGTTTGCCCTTTACAACATTGAACTGGAACATGGTATGACAAAGCGGAGGCGCCGAGCGCGTCCCCTTGATCAGATCTTGGATATCGGCGACGTTCCAGCCACTCACGATCATCCGACGCGAATCGGGATTGGTCTTGATCTCTTCGATCACATTGGCGATCTGATTGATCGGTTTGCTGTCTTTCCCTTCCCAACGGATCCATTGTTTGCCGTAGACCGGTCCCAGATCCCCCCATTTTTCTGCAAATCCTTCATCCGTGCGGATCTTTTCGATGAATTCTTCCAACGATTCACCAGCAAATCCACTGCTCGCCTTATAATTTTCAAATGGCCATTCGTTCCAGATCTTGACATTATTAAGTACCAAAGGACGGATATTGGTATTGCCGGTCAAAAACCAGAGAAGCTCGTGGATAATGGATTTGAGATGGACCTTTTTAGTGGTCACCAATGGAAACCCCTGTGAGAGATCGAAGCGCAGCTGAGCACCAAAAAGTGAGCGGATGCCGGTTCCGGTCCGATCATCCTTGTCGATGCCTTCATCCAGGATTTTTTGCGCGAGATCGAGGTATTGTTTCATGAGAAAGGTCAATCTTGTCCGATCAAGTCATAGAGTTCGCCGTCTTCTTCCATTTCGCAAATGGTATCAAAATCACCCGAGAATTCTCCGTGGATAAAGACCTGGGGAAAGATGGAGCATCCCGAAGCCGAGCGGATTTCGCGGCACATTTCCGGATCGTCTTCCACATCGATCATTTCGTAGTCCGGAAAGATCTCTTCGAACATATCCTGCAACTGTGTGGTCATCTCGCAGTTCGAGTGTCCTTTTTCCCCCTTTCCGAAAACAACGACGTCATTTTCTTCTACGATTTCTTGGACCCTCGAGATGTTCATTGGCGAAAAAAAATGGAAATGGAATGACGCTGTCTATGGAATGTTTCCATAGATACGAGAAATGGCAAACAGTTTCTTTGGCGATCGTTTTCGAAAAAACCATGACCATCGTTGGCGTTTGCCCTCTAAATCTCATTATCAAAAAAATACTTTTGAATGGCAAATCATTTTTAGTTGTTCTTTTATAAAAATATTGTATGAATAATATTTCATGCTCTATGCAAAGTGCATCAGGGATGCGAACCGCTTTTCCGCATCATCGCCAAACGATCCGATAGCCGCCAGATAGGTTTGTTCTTCCACAAAGCAGGTGCGAGCGACTCGTGCGATATCTTCGACCGTGATCGCATCGATCGCTGCATACAGTCTCTGCGGCGAGCGTACCGCAAACCCAAGAATCTCTTGGACACCATAATAACTCGCGAGTTCTACGCTGTCTTCCAGGCGCAGAGTCAACTTGCCCTTCAGATAGTTCTTGGCTTTGA
>CAZYXI010000056.1:0-6693 GCA_964651215.1 uncultured Candidatus Peribacteria bacterium | reverse complement strand
AACTCCTCGATGCGGCGTTGCACAGCCGGAATCGCCGCGACTGTGTCTGTTTCTACCAACAGCTGTTGATACACGATGTCTTCCGGAGCGATGCCGGCAAAAATCGCATTCATCTCGGTCGCTTTTTCAAGGGGAATACTGACGCCGATCGGGGGAAGTTTGGCAGAGATCGCCGCGACGCGCGCAGTCTGTTCGAGTGGAGGGGTGTCGCCGGTAAGCGTGTTAAAAAACGAGGAGCGACCGAAGACCAAAGCGAGTTCTCGCCCGAGGACATCGTCCGGCGCTAATTGCGGAATGCCGGCGAGCGCATCGGCGAAGGAAGCATTGAACAGGTCCAGTAGCCGCGGTGAAATCGCCACCGGCAGCACATCGTCATCGCTTTGTCCAAGATCTCCCACTTCCGCCAAAACGCCGCTATCCACTCCAAAGATCGGCACATCCGTTTCGATCGGAAAGCCAAAGAGCGAGATGCGGAGCGAGTTGGGGAAGCCCAAAAACAATTGGCGACCGATATCGGACACCTCGGCAAGTCCGCCGATCTCCGTGGCGACCGCTTCGGTGAGCTTGGTGCCGCCCGTCAAAAAATCGAACGAACGATAATCCGGACGCACGATCAGAGTGGTGGGAGAAGAGCGCGCCAGGATCGGCGAGAGCACGACGCGCTCGAGTCCGTTTGCGAAGCTCAAAAACAACAGCATCGCCATACTCCCGATCATGATCGCCAAAAACACCACCGCCACACGACCACGTTTGCGTACAATCAGGGTAAGTGCGAAGCGAAGGGTTTCGGAAAAGCGCATGTGGGCAAAGAAGCGGGTCAGGCGAATTCGACGCGGGAATCAGGTGCTGCTTGTGTTTCGGCTACGATCTGCAGACGGCGATCCCGTCCTTCCCCGACACTTTGCGTCGTCACCCCCTGAAAGCGCCCGCTGCTGATATGGGTGTGGATGATCTTGCGCAGATACGGCTCCAAAAACGGCATGGTCTGAGGAATGCCGGTGGCGCGCACCGCCTCCACTTTTTCTTCGGCGATGGCGACGATGCGGTCCTCGCGGGATTTGCGATAGTCGTCGATATCGACGATCACAAAGACGTTTTCGGTAAGGGCTTTTTTCCAGAGGATGCTTTTGAGCAGATGTTGGATCGCATCGATGCGTTCGCCGTACATTCCGATCAAAAACGGCGCGCGGTCGGTTTCGATATTGGCGCGGAAGACACCGTTTTCTTCTTCGACGACTTCGATCTTCGAATACGAGACATCAAGCTTGTCGATCAGTTCGGTGAGCGTCTGCTTGATGGTCTCGATGATGGCGGTTGATGACATGAGGAGAATGACAAAATCGAATTATATTTTGAGCGAGTCTTTTCGAAAAAGCAAGCCGAACGCCGACGCAAGCAAAAAGACTTGCAATCGGACAAAAAGCTGCTACAATTGCGCCTACCATCACCGCTCCGGATTTGTCTCGCGCCAGATAAATCCTGCCCCGAGCTTTCGGGGTCTATCTGTCCGGAGTCGCGTTTTAAGGATTTTTTTCACTCCCATGACCAACCCATCCGTGTCTGCGACGCTCCGCGAGCTCGCAGAAAATGCCTGTCACTTCGGGCACAAAGTCAGTCGCTGGAACCCAAAAGTCGCCCCGTATCTCTGGGGAAAAAAGGGCGGCGTCCATATTTTCGATCTCGACAAGACCGCCACAGCGTTCTCGCGGGTCGCTCAGACGATCGGCGATCTTTCTGCCGAAGGCAAGGTGATCCTCTTTGTGTCGACCAAGCCCCAGACCAAGACGATCCTGCAAGAGATCCATTCTTCCAAGGGCTATCCGGTCGTTTCCGAAAAGTGGGTCGGCGGACTCTTGACCAACTTCGACACCATCAAATCGCGCATCCGTCGTCTCAAAGACATCCGTGAAATGCAAAAGACGGGTGACATCGAAAAGTTTCCCAAGAAAGAACAATCCCAGATCAAAAAGGAAGGCGAGCGCCTCGAAATCCTCTTCGGCGGCATTGCCGATATGTATCGCGCTCCGGACGCGCTCTTTGTCGTCGACGGTGTCCGTGACCATATCGCGATCAAAGAGGCGAACCGACTCGGCATCCCGGTCTACGGCATTCTTGACAGCAATGTCGACCCCGACGAATACACCGACTTCATTCCGGCAAACGATGACGCGATCACTTCGCTCAGCTTTTTGCTCGGAAAGATCTATTCGATTCTTACCCCGGCTAAAAAGGCGAAATAATGAGTGATGCGGAAAGCCAGTTCGCGGCTGAAAACGGAATGAGTTCTGAGGATGCTTGGAACTACATCCTGCGATGGCACGAAGAAGGCAAGATCGAGCAGGTCCGGCGCGGCTGCGAGGAGCTTCTCAAGTTTTTCCCCGATCATCAGGGAGCGCACCAAGTCCTCGAAGCAACCAATCGCCCCGCTCCTCAATCTGCAGAAGGGCAACATGCCGAAGACGTTCCACAACCGACCAACGAGCAACCGGATCATCCCGGGAAAAAATCGATGATGGACGGACTGTTGGGCAAGTTTCAGGGAGCGGTCAACGAGCAGCGTCAAAAACTTCAAGAGATGAATCCGCCTCAGCCGAAAGATCCCCGAAAGCAAGCACATGCCCAAGGTCTCCCCGGAGTGGCGCAACCCGATGATTCGGAAAAGCTGATGGCGGCGGCGTGTTATCTCTATATCTTCGTCATCATCCCGCTCCTCATCAAGCGCGATTCCCAGTATGTCCAATTCCACGCCTGGCAGGGGGTGGTGCTGACTGCCGGTGTGATCGCCGGGAACATGGTCTTGAGGATCGTCACGAGCCCTTTCCATATGGGCGCCGGTTTGGGGCTTGGCTTTTTGGCGGTCTTCGAAACGATCGTCCGCCTGGTGGTCGTCGCCCTCTATCTGTGGGCGATGTACAATGCCTACCGAGGCAAATGGCTTCGCTTACCGCTCATCTACCCCTTCGCGCAAAAATTCCATAACGCCGTCAAATAATCATTTCTTTTTTTCCCGATCATGTCCGAGATTTCCGCAAAAGCAGTCATGGAACTTCGAAATAAGTCCGGTGTATCGATGATGGTCTGCAAAAAAGCCCTCGTCGAAGCCGGTGGTGACATCGAGAAAGCGATCGATATCCTCCGCAAATCCGGTGCCGAAAAAGCCGACAAAAAAGCCGGTCGCGCCACCGGTGAAGGCGCCATCGCCGTTTCCGGTCGCGCCGCCGTCTCGCTCCGTTGCGAGACGGACTTCGTCGCACGGAACGACGATTTTCTCCGGATCCTCGAAGAGCTCGTCGCCATCGCCGCCGAACAAGGCGCGGCAGCGGCGGAAGCACAATTCGAACAGCAGCGTGCCGATCTCGTCACCAAACTGGGCGAGAATATTTCTTTTGGCGAAGCGGTCGTTGTGGACGGTGGTACGGTCGCCGGCAACTACATCCATTCGAACCGCAAATTGGCGGCGGTCGTCACTCTTGATGGCGGCAACGAAGACCTCGCACGCGATCTCGCGATGCATGTGGTCGCCAGCTCTCCCGAGGTGATCCGACCGGAAGAGATCTCGGACGAACTCGTTGCAAAAGAAAAGACCATCTGGGCGGAACAGCTCAAGAACGAAGGGAAGCCGGCAGAGATCATCGACAAGATCATGCTCGGCAAAGAGAAGAAGTTCCGCGAAGAGGGCGCCCTGCTCAAACAGGCGTTTGTGAAAGACCCCGAAATCACCATCGAAGCCTTGCTCCAACAAGAAGGCGCAGCTGTCGTGCGCTTTGCTCGTATCGAAGTCTAATTCTCTTCATGAAAACCACCAAGGTCGCTATTTTTGGCCACGGCACCATCGGCGGCGGCGTCTCGCGTATCTTGCTTGCCGAGCAAGAGACGATCTCCGCAAAAACCGGCGTGCGCTTGGAGTTGGCGGCGATCTGCACCAAAGATGCCGAGCTCGACCCAGAGATCCACAATGCGCACCGTTCCCTTTTTCGTGATGCCGAAGCAGTACTCGCCGATCCGGAGATCGATATTCTCTGCGAAACGATCGGTGGCGACGGTATCGCCCTGCACTTTGTCAAACAGGCGCTCGCCGCCGGCAAGCATGTCGTGACCGCCAACAAAAAAATGATCGCCCTCCACTATGCCGAGCTAGCAGAACTTTCAGAAAAAAATAACACTTCACTGCTTTTTGAAGCGGCGGTCGGTGGTGGCATTCCTCTGCTTTCCACTATCAAAAGCGGCTTGGCGGCGGATCGGATCGTCGCATTGGAAGGGATTTTGAACGGAACGACCAATTACATCCTCAGCAAAATGAATGCCGAAGGCGCCGATTTTGCAGCTGTGCTGAGCGAAGCACAAGCGCTCGGCTATGCCGAAGCCGATCCGACGGACGATGTCGAAGGCTTCGACGTCGCTTACAAGCTCTCAATTTTGTGTGCGCTGGTGTTTGGAGTCAGTATTCAACCGGACCACATACCGCGCACCGGCATTTCGGGGATCACGGCAACGGATTTTTTGTACGCCAAGCGTTTTGGTGGGCGGATCAAATTGTTAGCCTCCGCACACATTTCCGAGAGTAGCGACCTGGTCGCTCAAGTGTCTCCCACTTTGATCCTGGGGCAGCATCGTATCGCTTCGGTCGATGGCGTACTCAATGCCGTCAATCTGATCGGCAAATACAACACCGTCGGGAATTTTTTGAGCGGCGAGGGAGCGGGGCGCTTTGCTACCGCCGCGGCAATCGTCTCGGATATGATCAGTATTGCTGAAGGCAAGGCGATATCAAGCCGTCCGACCCGGACGATCGATGCTGTGACTGCACCAAGGCAAGCGTACTATCTGCGTTTTCGTGTCAATGACCGCCCAGGCATCCTTGGTGAGATCTGTTCGATTTTTGGGAAGTACGCTATTTCCATCGATGCGGTCGAGCAACTTGGACAGCAACAACAAGACCCGATTCATTTTGCTCTCACCACCTTTGCGGTCGAGAGCCGCCAATTCGAACAAGCCCTCGCAGAAGTCGCCTCTCTCTCTTTTAACGCCGAAGCACCGTTTGTACTCCCGATCCGAAGCTGATGGGTTTCATCCCACATAGCCACGAGCTTTTTTTGTCGTATCCATTTATCCCTGATTCGGGAAGCAAGCGATCCACCACGCGAGATACCATATCACCACGAGTTGGAGAAGTGGTGAAACTCCAACCCCAAAGATAGTTGGCATCAAGTCACTGTATTGCCAAGTGTTGTCAAAATAGAGCGCGCGAACTTCGATCCCCACAGCAAGGAAAATGTTCGCCGCAACGATAAAAACGTGTTCCCATGGGGAGATGCGCACGTACCATTGAAGGTTGCGAAAAATCCCCACACCAGCCGCGAGAACCAACAACAAGAGCAAGGCGTCTTTTGCAGAAACCACGATCATCATGCGAATATACTCCGCAGAGCCGATGATGTGCCCCTGATACAATGAGAATGCGTGCATCGATTCCCAAAAAAAATTTGCCAAAAAACCGACTGTGCCAAATATGAAAAGTGTTCGGAGATGAAATGATTTTGACAGATGGGTGTCAGCATCCATGTTTCAATTAATACAATTGTATTTCCCGAATCGTAATCAATATGCCAAAAAATCAAGACACAAAAACAGTAGATTTGGTTGACAAGCTCTTGAAATATGTGCGATAACCCAGTATGATAACCTGATATGCAAAAATCCGCTTCTACACTCTTGGCTTCTGTCTTCTTGCTGGCAACCGCTTGTTGCCTCAACATGACGTCGATCAGTGACATGCAAATGACACCAGACCAAATGGTCATTGCGGTTGCGGCGGAGCATTCCAAGCAACACACTGGTTGTCACGAGGTGGTGACTGATGACGAATCGGAGCAAGTGCCGCCGGATTGTAATATCGCCAATGCCCCCGACTCAGCCTTTGCCGGAAAAGTCATAGTGGATTTTCAGCTGCCAACGGTAAGTTCGGTAGCAACTGTTTATGCTTTCGCACTCCTCGCTCCCGAGTCACCGATACCCGGCTTTGCGCGTGCGCCGCCGCACTTCTTCCAGCATATCGAACATAAAAACACAGTCGTCCTCAGAACCTGATTCGTTTCTTGCACTCAAGCTGTAGGTAGGATTCCTGTTTTTTTGTGCGCATATTTTCCTACTAGCAGCTCCTTTGGTATTGCCAAGGTATTTTTTGCGCACGTTTCTTTTTCTTTTTTCTCTCCACATGTTTAAAAAAACTACTTTTCTCCTGAGTGCTTTTGCGCTCCTTCTCACTTTTTCCGCTTGTTCTCAAGACGAGCCTTTGACCGAAGCCGAACAGGCGGAGGCGCAAGGTATAACACTCGAAGAGTACCGCGAGACAAAAGCCGCCGCCGCACGCATGAACATGTCGGTCGAAGACCACATGAACATGGGGCACTGACCGCAAGAAACAAGGACATATTTTCTTTTGGACGACCTATGACAACGAAAAAAACACACCTCCTTATCGGAGGGACGGTGCTGGCAATCATCCTTGTGATGATTGCCACGCCTTCATTCTCACGCGAACAACAGCCCCAGGAAGTTGCTACGGAAGCCGCCGCAGAAACTACTACTGACATAACCGAATTTCGCACGACTCTGGCGACAAAAAGCAAAACCGCAAATTCGGCGCTGCTCGTCGGCACCGTGATTTCCAACGCAACTGCCAATATCTATCCA
>CAZYXI010000055.1:0-6755 GCA_964651215.1 uncultured Candidatus Peribacteria bacterium | reverse complement strand
GAAGGCGCTTTTGAGATTGGTTTTTGCCTGTTCCGAGAAAAGAGATCAAGACCGTGGATATGAAGGAGACGATCGCGATCCTCCCTCAATGTCGATCGGTTTTGTCGACGTCAGGTGCGAGCCAGGTCAATAATTTTTCTTCCACCGACGGAAAGACTTTGTCCGGCAAGTGGGATTGCTGCTCAGCGGAAAAATCAGAGAGCACGAATGCCGCTGTATCTTGGGAAAATTCCGTTCGCATCGGATCATCGACACCGATCTTGATCCGCGCGATCGCCTCCGAACCGCAGACGCGCAGAATGTCATTGACGCCGTTATGACCGCCGGATCCGCCACCGGCGCGAAAACGCACTTCACCGAACGGAAGATCTTTGTCATCGAAGACCATCAGAATATCGCTCAACTCGAGTTTGAAAAACTGTTTGGCGGCAAGGAGCGCCGTACCGGAACGGTTCATAAACGTCAGCGGTTTGAGCAAAAGGACTTTTTCATCCCGCGTGGTAAAAGTCGTCGTTGCACCGAATACTTTTTTGTCTTCACGAAACGCTTCCAACTCGTACTTTTTGGAAAAATAATCGCCGAAGAGCCACCCGACATTGTGACGATTATGTGCGTATTTGGAGCCGGGATTTCCGAGGAAGACGACCAATTTCATGACGCTTTGCGCGAAAAAATATCCGGCTTGAATTCGAGTGTTTTTTCACCGATCGAGATCTCGGTGCCCTTGGTCGCTCCGGCAGCAAGGAGCTTACTTTCGATCCCCATTTTGCGCAAAACATCGCGTACGCGCAAAATCGCTTCCGGATTGGTGAAATCGCTTTGAACGACGATCTGTTCGATGCGTTGTCCGCGGACGCGGAAACCTTCTCCTTCCGGTACGATCTCGAAGGCTTTCGGATTTTTGGTGAGATGCGGCCTAAAGACTTGCGGGGCACGGTTTGCATCCGGAATCTGCTCTTGTTCGAGTCGCTTCCGTTCTTGCACAAGCCGGAAACACTCTTCCAAAACCGGCTTGATGCCGTTTTGACTCACGGATGAAAGGACAAAGAGAGCATTGGGGTCGACTTTGGTGCGAGCGCAGAATTCTTGCTTGAGGAGCGAGATCAATTCCGGATCGCCACCGAGCATATCGATTTTGGAAAGCGCCACGACTTCGGATTTGTCCCCGAGTGACCGATCGTATTTCGTCAGCTCATCGCGGATCGTTCGGTACGCCTCGGCGGGGTCATCGCCACTGCAATCGATCAGATGGAGCAAAACGCGATTGCGCGTCATATGGCGCAAAAATTCGTGCCCAAGCCCTTTGCCTTCACTCGCTCCTTCGATCAGTCCCGGCAGATCGCAAAACACGAGCGAGCGATGATCGGCGAGCTTGGCGACACCGAGATTTGGGACGATGGTGGTAAAGGGAAAATCACCGATCTTGGGACGCGCCGCGGAGATCGCTGACAGAAAAGTGGATTTGCCGGCACTCGGCAGACCGATCACCCCGACATCCGCCACCAATTTGAGTTCGAGCCGGAGATTGCGGGATTCACCCGGTTCACCCAATTCGGCAAAGCGCGGGGTCTGACGCACACTGCTTGTAAAATGCGCATTGCCAAATCCTCCCCTGCCGCCGACCGCGACGACACACTCGTCTCCGGCAACGGCGAGATCCGCGATCAGTTCGTCCAGGTCGGTATCGAAGATCTGAGTGCCGACCGGCACCACGATCACCAGATCATCCGCCGCTGCGCCATGCTTGTTCTGCGGACCGCCGCTTTCACCATTCGGTGCGGCGAATTTTTTCTTGGTATGGAGTTCGATGAGACTGTTTTCGTTTTCGTCGGCACGGATCACCACATCGCCGCCACGACCACCATCACCTCCATCGGGTCCGCCCTTTGGAATGTACTTTTCGCGTCGGAAAGAGATGAGACCGCCTCCGCCCTTGCCCGCGTGTGCCGAAATATGGGTGATATCGCAAAACATCAGCCGCAAGTCTGCCTGATTTTTTGGGAATTGAGAACGCAGAAAAATTGACTTTTCTATTTTATAATTGTAAAATAATTGGATAAAAACATGCTTCCAGAAGACAAAAACCAAATCGGCGAACAAACAGACAAAACTACCGCTCCCGCGGTAGCAAGCGGACCCGAGCTGAAACCGGCGCTTCGCGAAGGGGAATCGGGCGAGATGACAGCGATATCCGCATCGGAGCAAGAGACAAGTGATGCGTACAAACAGATCTCGGATGATCAGCTCGGAATCGCCATCGATCCGAACAATCCCTTTGCGGATGTCATGGAAAGCGCTTCGGAAGCAGAACCTACGATCGAAGAAGCTCTGCCGATGAATGCGCTCTACCTCGGAGTGCCGCCGGAAGAACAAGCGATCATGCAACAGCAACCGCCAGCAAGCATCAGTGAAGCAGATGAGACGGCATCGATATCGACACCGAGTCCGGAGCAAAGTCCGGTCGCGGAGAGCGGAACGGAAAATCTCGAGCCGGTTGAAAATCCTCCGCAAAGCGAAAGTGCATCCAAGGCAAGTGTCAGCACACAAGCGGAGATCGCGGCGACCGAACCGATCAAGACGCAAGCCGTGAAATCCGGAGCATCGGACGCAGCGGTTGCGGAAGCGCCAGTCCCGAGCGGAATGATCTCTGTGGAAAGCACAGCTCCGCAAAAAGAAACCGTTTCTCCTCCGCCCGTGCCGGTCGAGCCGACCGCCCCGCCGATGGCGGTGGAAGCGCATCAAGACCGATCCGAAACGACCGAAACTTCACACCCGATCCAAAGCGACACGCCGATCATCGATCCGCGCATCAAAGAGATCTTTGCCCAAGGCAACACCATTTTGTCCAATGTCCCCGATCCGAATGCCAGTGATGGGTTCGAACTCAGTTCGGTCCCGGGAGAAGAAAAAGGGAAGCAAAAACCCGATCAAGAAAAGAAAAAATATTCGCGTTTCGCCCGCATCCTCCATATCACATCGGCGCTTGCTCTCGGAATTTTCCTGCTTGCGACGACACTTCTGATCGGCGGGAGTGCACTCGAAAAGCAGGTGATCGCGCATATCAACAGTATCGAGGCTTTCGGTCAGACCAAGATCGAGATCTCCTCGGGGGACAGTTATTTTATCCGCGGCAATTATCCGATTTTCGGAGGGGAGACCATCAGCGTCCAAAACGGCAGCGCGATCATTCGATTCGAAGAAGGAAGTATCGTCCGACTCCGCGGAAACAGTGAGATCAAAATCCACCAGATCTATCCCTATCCGGTGATCTCGATGGAAAAAGGAGAAATGTGGGTGTTCGGTAATCGCACCATCAACATCGCATTCACGCGATCGGTGTTTTTTGCCCGCTCCAATTCGGCGCGCTTTCAGAAAGAAGGTGACAAAGTGACCGCTTCATCGTACATGCATCCCCTTTTTGCGGAGCTAAGCCCACCAGGGAGCGACCGCAAAGCCTTTTTTGCCATTCCTTCCAAGAGACGGATCGTCTTTGCGGAAAACTCGATTCCGCGCGCTTTGCCGGATCTGCACTTTTCCAAATTGAAAAAAGAGATCCATTTTTCCGATGCCGAACAAGACAGTTGGGCAAACACCAATATCGTAGAAGACACACGCTATGTCGCCGGTCTTGCAGAGGACATGAAACTGAACGCCAAAGACCGGGGACTGGGGAAAGGCATCTTTGCGAACATCCAGGATACGCTTGTACTCTTTCCGGATAAAAAGAAGCGGAATCTGCATGCGAGTGCAAAAAACCGACTCGATACTTTTTTGTCCGAATTGATCGTCGATGGCAAACCGTTCACCGTCAATGCCGTGGAACTCTCTGACGAAGGCATCGACCAAGCGATCAACACGATTACGCTCGTCGAACCGAACAACCACATTATCACCACAAGCGAAGATCTCTATGCGGAAGCGAAAAAGCGCAATCTCGGGGGCGACCCGCAGCGCATCATCGCCCAAAATTCACTTTCGCTGTTTGAAGATGCACTCAACAAAAACGATGCCGCACTTGCCGAAAGTATTCTGGAAAACATGGTGAAAGAATGGGGAACCGCGAAGCGGAGTGAAGAAAACAAGATCATGCTCGAGATGTACCGCGAGATCATCGCCGACCTCTTTCGCAAGAATCTCAATATCATCACGCCGGCGATCTTGCACGCGAGTACTCGTCTCGACACGATCGCGATCGGTTGGGGCAAGAAGCAGATGGCGGTGATCACCACACTAGAGATCATCGAAAAAAACCTCGTCACAGCGGATACCTTTCTGGAGAAATCGAAACTTGAAATGGCGAAAAACCTGCTCGATATCAATGATGTCCTGCTGAATATGCGCCCGACCAACGAATTGAACGCGAGTTACGAATCGTTACGGAATCGGCAAGAATACCTCCGCGAGAAGTACGGCATCTTCAAAACCCAAGGCTGGATCAGCAAAGCCGAATTGTACGAACTGCTGCGAAAGCGTGAAGATGCCAAGCGGATCCTGAGCTACATGCAAGAGGAAGAGCGCAAGCTGCTCGAGATGAATATGGTCCAACCGGAAAAGATCCCTCTCGCCGATCAGATCCATGAAGATTTTTTGCAGAACAAACTTTTGATCGTCTCGATGATCGGCGCCGAAGACGAAGAAGCGCAAGTCGTTGAGATCGTGGAAGCAAAGTTGCCCGACGGTCAAACCTTTAGCGGTGAATATCTGCCGGAATTCAAAGTGATCCGCAATGTCAAGCTGGAGGGAGAAGAAGCGAACAACGAAATCGACAATGAACTCAAGATCGGCAAACTGATCTCGACCATCGAAGCGTTACGTGTCAGCCAGATCAACAGTATCGGAGAAGATCTGCGCGAACTGCGTACCAATCCCCTCCCCAAGCTCGAAGAAGATCCGGTCGCCAAAATGGACCCGATCGTGATCGAAGTCACCAAACGACTTGCTCATGCGACTTTGATCCAAAAAGGCTTTCAGGTGCTCCTCAAAGACGTGCTGATCACTTCGCAGACAATGCTCCGGATTCGCAATGTCGGCTTCGAACCGACCGCCAAGCATACGCTCGAGTTCGATTACAACAATGAGACAAAGCAAGTTTCGAACATCGTGCTCCATCCGGAAAATGTCACCGTTTATGCCGATTCCCTCGATACTCTCAGCGATCAAGCGATGGCAGCGCTCGAGGAATATCAAAACCGCATCAATCTGCAAGAAATCACGGAGTTTGCCCTCAATAATGCCGGCATGACCATTGCTCCGCGCAATATCCGCTACACACCGACCGGAGTCCATTTTCAGAACGCCGAATATCACGATTGGATCATCGCCGGTCTCGCGGATGCCGAACGTCGGGTGTATATCGATATCACCAAAGGAGGCAAGAGTTTTTTGAAAAATGTCCCTTTCGACAGCCTCGGTGGCATACTGCGCAGCAAATGGGAAGCCGAAGAAAGTATCAAATCGCTCGATATCGAGAGCGCACCGGCGACCCCTTAAGAATAAAAAAATCAAGACCATAACGGAGTTTCCGTTGCAATTCATACCTATCATTTCTATAATCATTTCAGCACTTATGAAAAAACAACCGCAAATCATCGCTACGATCGGACCGGCCTGCGAAGACAAATTGCAACTGTTGCAAGATGCCGGAGTCGCCGTCTTCCGACTCAATTTTTCACACGGGGATCTGGCGTGGCACGAAAAGCAGATCAAAGCTTTGCGCGCTCTCGACAAGCCGACCAAGATCATGCTCGATACCAAAGGTCCCGAGATCCGCACCGGTGATATCAAAAAACCGCTCAAACTTGGTGTCGGCGATCGCCTGACGCTCATCAACAAAGAAACCGCTCAAAACGAGGAGAACCGCTTGATCTTTTGCACCTATCAGGATCTGCCAAAATCCGTTGTTCCCGGCGATGTGATCCAATTCGACAATGGTGTCTTCTCCGGCAAAGTGACTTCGACGCATCAGAGCAGCGTCGTGGTCGAAATGCTTTCGAATGGTATCCTCGGTTCGCGACGGCATATCAATCTTCCTGGCACAAAAGTCGATCTGCCCACCATTACTGCCAAAGACAAAAAAGACATCGCATTCGGAGTCAAGCACGGGATCGATATGGTCGCGCTCTCGTTCGCCCGTGATGCCCGCGATATCCGCGATGCCAAAGCGCTTGTTCCCGAACATGTGCAGATCATCGCCAAGATCGAATCGCAAGAAGGCATCGATAATTTCCGCAGTATTGCTCGCGCCGCCGATGGGATCATGATCGCACGCGGCGACCTTGGTGTCGAAATGCCCATCGAACAGATCCCCGTCTTACAACGCCGCATTCTGCATGATCTCAAAAAAGATTTCCCCGAAACCTTTGCGATCGTCGCTACCGGAATGCTCCGTTCGATGATCGACGAACTCCGTCCGCGTCGCGCCGAAGTCACCGATATCGCAACGGCGGTCTGGGAAGGAGCGGATTATTGTATGCTTTCTGATGAAACGGCGGCCGGCAAACATCCGATCGAAGCGGTCGAGATGTTTGCAAAGATCATCGCCTTTTCTGCTCTCCATGCTCCGAAGGGGTTTTAAAGGTCAAGAGCGGATCATTCGCTTTTCGAAGTCGTGCCGATTGCCAACTGATTGTCGTCGGATCGAGGCTATATTTGATTTTTCTACCGATCTCCCATTGTTCTGCTGATACAAAATTCTTCTTCCCTATATCAAATATATAATCACCATCATCTGTCCGAACAAGTAATTCCATGTGATA
>CAZYXI010000054.1:0-6758 GCA_964651215.1 uncultured Candidatus Peribacteria bacterium | reverse complement strand
CACTTCGCGCTCTCGGCGAACGCGAACAGGGTACGGCATCTTTGGAAGAAGCGATACAAATCTATCGCGCCGTTTTGCAAGAATACACGCGCGAGCGCATGCCACTTGCCTGGGCGACAACGCAAAACAATCTTGGCACCACCCTTTGGACACTTGGCGAACGCGAACAGAGTACGGCATCTTTGGAAGAAGCGATCGCCGCCTACCGCGCGGCGCTTGAAGTGCGAACGAGAGAAGCTGTACCACTCGATTGGGCGAAGACCCAAAACAATCTCGGTGCGGCACTTCGCGCTCTCGGCGAACGCGAACAGGGTACGGCATCTTTGGAAGAAGCGATACAAATCTATCGCGCCGTTTTGCAAGAATACACGCGCGAGCGCATGCCACTTGCCTGGGCGACAACGCAAAACAATCTTGGCACCACCCTTTGGACACTTGGCGAACGCGAACAGAGTACGGCATCTTTGGAAGAAGCGATCGCCGCCTACCGCGCGGCGCTCGAAGTGCGGACACACGAACAAACACCACTCGATTGGGCGGTAACAAACTACAATCTTGCAATGGCGCTCCAAACTCTCGGCGAACGCGAACAGGGGCTGATACGATTACAAGAAGCCGCATCGGCATTTCGTGCGGCGTTGGAGGTTTTTGTCGAGATGGACACCGCACAATTTGCGGAAGCCACCCGAGCCGGTCTCGCAGAGACCGAAGCGCTTCTTGCGGAACGAGAGGAGAATTGAGAGAAATCATCGGACACACCGAAAAAACTGCATCCGAGATACCTTGGGGTGAGAAAATAAAAAACAATCAGGGCAGAAGCAAAAACACAATCCGTGCGATCGCTACCAGTTCTTCGCGCTTTTGGAAGTATTCGCGGTAGTCGAACATCGAAAGCAGCAGAGTGGGACCATGCTGCGACCGCCGTTCAATGCTCGTCGTCAATGAATCGAATACCGAGAAAAAATCGATGCCGATTTCTTCTTGCCCTTCGGCGTTTGGCAAAGGTGTCTCCACCGGCGGACGGAGAAAGACAGAAACCGGCACCGCAGCGACATGCTGTGGATGGACCGCTACAAAGAAGATGAGAGCGCTGATCGATGCCGACAGGAGGAATCTCTTGGTGCGCATGGATGGATCAAAACCCGTGATCGAAAGATCGAGGTGGGGATGAGCTGATTTTTTTGACAGTGCCGGTGCCGCCGTCGATTTCGAGCAAGTCTCCGAAAGCAAAATCATTTCTATCACCAATGACGACAATGGGGATCTTGCGTTCACGAGCCATGATCGCCAAATGGGACAACATTCCGCCTTTTTCGGTGACGATCCCCACGATGGTGGAAAAGTGTCGTGTGAGCTGTGGCGATAGGATCTTGGTAAAGAGGATTTTGGGCTCGCCTCCTTCGCCAAGCTTCGCCTCGGGGACGATGATCCCGGTGGCTTTGCCGGCGGAAAGTCCACGCGGCTTTTCGGTATCCGGCACGAAATGTCGAGTCAATTGCGCCGGCAGCTCGAACGCCCCAAAGCTTTCATATTCTTGTTTGCGCATGAGGCAAAGCTGCTCATTCCACTCTCGGCGACAGACCTCATCCACGGTATGGAAGAATGCCAGTCGCCTGTCTTCAAAAATCGAATCGGCGAGGAGCGCGGTACGCAGCCGATTGAGGTTTTTGAGCATCAGAACCCGCGCAGATTCGCAATATCGTTGATACCGTAACGCGTTCGCGATCGGCCGTTGCAAGAGTTTTTGCTTCCACTGCGGCAAGGTCTGCCACCAGGCAGACACCGCTCTGTTCGCTGTGGAAGCCCAAAGTGGGGAGGAGAATGCGGATTCATCAGCGATTTCGAGCGTATTCCCCACCAGTCGGTCTCTGATTATTTGATCAAATTCTTCAAGCGGCTGTTCATCAAACAGTCGGAGATCGGCGCCAAGCAGTTCGAGCAGGGTGATAGCTTCCCGATGCAGGAGTCCTTCCAGCCGTTTTAGAGACTGCGCCGCTATCAGATTCGTTTCGAAGACCACCGCATAGTCATCGAAAAAGGTCTGTCTTGCTGTGGTAAAATCAGGAGCGTTGTCCGGTGATGCCAGCACCCCGTGGAGCCGATCGGGAAGATCCGCAGGTGCTTTGAAAGTCGCGGTAAAAAAGATGTTGCGAATAGTTCTCGGCAAATGTCTGAACGATCGAAAGCGCGGTCGATAGTTGTGATTGAGGATGCTGAAAGACGGGAGTAAGGTTTGGAGTTCTGCATTGCGATCGACAAAGAGTTCGTTGCCGATGAGCTTCAGGAAATCCTTCGGTGCATAGTCAACATGGTACTTGCGGTAGACCTTCTCCACCGGACCATCGGCGGCGTAGATCGCTTGGATCAGCGAAAAGGTAAACGGCGTCGGACGGGGCGCCATCTCGGAGATCTCCGTCTTTGCGTAGCAAAAATCACCGCTCGATTCTGCCGTAAGGCATGTCTCCAAAAACGTGATCTCGTGATATTGATCGGCAGAAATCGTCGTGATCGGTCGGGTTTGCAACAGGGACAATGTGCCGTTTTGCACACACCATTCGATATCTTGGGGAAAGCCGAAGATCGCTTCGATCTTTTGAAATGCCGTCGCATCACAGACCGAAAACAGCTCGGCATCGTTCCAGAAGAGCGAAACGTGTTCGGGAGTGATTGCGCCTCCGACGATGTGTTCGCCGGCTCCGCGCTGATATTCGATGACCATTTCGCGCCGTCCGCCGGGATCGCGGGTAAAACAGACACCGGCGATATCGGCTTCGATATAGCGCTGGATGATGAGGGAAAATTTGTCCAAATTGCCGCCGAGGAGTGGCTTGGCTTGCTCGATGACGGCCGTGATCGCCGCGGCAAGTCCGCTTGGCGAGACCTTGGTTTCGGTGTGGAACTGACCTGCCATCGATGAAGCGCCGCGGTCTTCGATCAGCGCCGCCGATCGCACCGCATAGAGCTGTTGCGGAAAAGTCTGTCGCAAAGTGTTGCAAAGCTCGTCGAGTTTGTGCGGATCACGATCAATCAGCCGGACGCCATCGGATGGGATTGCGACAAAATCCGGTACCGCAAAACCATGGTCGATCAGCCTTTTAAGGTTCTTCGCTTTGTCGCCAAGCGTGTGACTGTGTTCGGTGATGTCGGCTGATGGGATGATCATGTGGTCATGACGAAACTGCTTCCGGAGCGATATTCCAAATCCCCAAGAATTCTACTCCTCTGTCTTCGAGTTCGATGCCGGTAACGGTCGCATCGAAACAGCTGGCGAGGTCATCACAAATGGTGATCGCTTCCGTGCCGAGGTCGACCTCCGCAAAACGTTCTTCCAATCGGTCGCGCGGTTCGAAGAGCATGGCGATATTGATCGCTCCGTCCGGATGTCCGGCCAGGTATCGTGATGGCTCGCGGGCATCGATGAGCACCGCTCCGGCTGCGATAAAATCTTCCCGTTCTTCGGGGAGCAGCGGTCGCCAATAACGCTCGGCGGCAAAGACTTTGTAAAAAACGACTTCTCCTTCCCATTTTCCGCCAAACTCGACCCAGTCGAATGCGCCTTTTTCGAGATACCGTGCCGCCAATCCTTTTGCACGCAAAAAATCGACGATCTCTTTTCCGCGCATTCCGGAAAAACAAATCACATAGATCGTCTTGTCGGTCGGAAGCTCGCTCCAAGCGCCGGCAACGAGGTCGGCAGAGCGGATATGGAGGCTTTCGGGAATATGTCCGAGCTCGAATTCGATGTCTTCGCGCGCATCCAAAATCAAAAACTCGGACTGGTCCCCGTTGATGATCGCTTCGAACTCTGTATTGGAGACCGCTGCTGGAGTGGCTTGATACCGGTCAGGAAGAGGGCTTTGGTCTGCCCCTGAAACAGAGCCTTCGAGCCAGGTTTCGGACAAGCGGAGTGCTTGGCTGCGTTGGTACTGTCGGTCCAAGACATAGGCTCCCAAGAGGGAGGTGACGATCACCACAACACCGGACACAAGCCAAAAAGCCCGCCGGTGCACATCGACATACACTTTCACAAACTGGTACGAGACAGAGAGCAAGGCGGAAACAAATGCCAAACCCACCGCAAAAAAAGCCGTGAATTGTGACGCGACTTGGATCAAAAAATCCGGCGGAGGAATAGCGTAGACCGGTCGGGGAAGCATGATCACCGTCACCGCAAGTGCCGCCCATGCCGCTTTCTGAAAATGTTTTTTCATTTTGACTGTTAGCTTGCGAAACATCAGGAGGATACACATCCATGTCTGCCATAGGGACAATATCCCACCTCAGACATATCGTGACAATTATACTTGATTATGCGAAAAAAACCAATTCCAAAGCCAAAATATCCCGCCTATTCCCCGCCTGTCCGTTGCATCGACAAAAAGACGATCTTGCAGAATTCCGCTCGGGTGATCGCACTGTTCGGTCGAAAACTGCCATCGGCATAGCCACTCACGATCTCCATCGACATCGCTTCTGTGAGAAACGGAAAGTACCAGGCATCGGACGAGACATCGACAAACGCGGCAGTTGTCGGAGCTGATATTGATTCGGAAAAGGCGGCGGCGATACTGACAAGTTTGAGTGCTTCGGCGCGAGTGATCGGAGCATCCGGACGAAACGTCCCATCGGCAAATCCGGCAATGAAACCTTTCGCTTTTGCCGCAGCAATATACGGCAGATACCATGCCTCTGTGCTGACATCACGGAACGGAAGAGCGGCGACATCAAACTCAACCGGATGGTCAAAAGCGAGTAAGACCAATTTGAGCGCTTCGGCGCGAGTGATCGAAGCATCCGGACGGATGCTGCCGTCACCGTATCCATTCAGTATGCCTTGTTCGACAAGCGGATCGATCACATCGGCGCCCCAATGGTCGTGCAGATCGAAGAACCCGGAGGCGGGTGCGGCGGAATGAAGCGGCGCCCGAACGGTAAAAGGAGGGATGTCGAGCACATTGCTTCTGTTATCGAGTGCATCGGTCACCGTCAGTCGGCAATCGCTGTATGTCCCGTTTGGCAGCGCATCAAGGACAATCGGTGTCTGACCGGCGAGCGCAGAGAGCTGGCTGCTTCTGCAACTGCCGTCAAAATCAAGCATACCGGCTTCACTGGACTGAAGCACCAGCGTCGGCTTGGCCGTGGAAACGACCGCAGGGATTTGTGTTGTGAGCGAAAGTCGGGGTGGGAACAGGGCAGCATAGGCATCCACCAAGCCATATCCGTAGAGATCGTCTTTGCCGGGAGTGCCGAGGTCAAGCGCACTCCGCGTGAGTATGAATCCGATTTCGGCGGGATGCGCTCCGGCATGCTCTTCCAATACAAGTGCTGCCGTCGCGGCAACGTGTGGCGTCGCCGCCGAGGTGTATCCTCCCGGTGCCGCCAGATCGATCCAGTCCCCAAAATTGGAGGAGCGCGACGCCTGACTGGTCGAATCGACCGCACTGACCGCAAGTACTTGCGGATACGAAGCCGGATACTTGGGAGTGCTCGCGTGTTCGTTCCCCGCCGATGCTACCAGCACGATACCGGCATCATATGCCGCTGCGACCGCGGCAGCCTCGAAGTGGTCGTAGTCGGTGGCGCTGATACTCATATTGATAATGTCGGCGCCATTGTCGATCGCGTAACCGATCGCCGCGACAATAGCGCTGACCGGCGCGTAGCCGGTATGATCAATGACCTTGAGCGGCATGATCATGGCATCCGGTGCGATACCGAATCTCCCTGATCCCGTGTCGGCTGCCGCAATGATCCGAGCGATGCTTGTTCCGTGTCCAAAACCGTCCATCGGATCATTGTCCGGCAGCGGCGAAGCGGCACTGTCTCCGGTAAAATCCCATCCTCTGCAATCATCGATATATCCGTTCGCATCGTTATCGATGCCGTCCGCGCAGTCGGTCTCTGCGATGTTTTTCCAGATGTTATCTGCAAGATCGGCACGGCTATGATCGACACCGGAATCGATGACAGCGACGACGACGCCTTCGCCGGTACTCTTCTTCCATATCTCGTCGGCGGTGATATCGGCTTTGTTACCATCACCACTCACTTCCGACCAAAGGAGCGGCTTGCTGAGCACGCGGTGGATAGTGTTCGGTTGCGCCGCTTCCACAGCCGGATCGTCCATAAGACTCTGTGCCAATGCCTGTGCATCGACACCTGGTTTTTTGAGCAAGATGATACCACTCGATGGCTGCTGTATAGCGATATCGGCGCCGGTTTTTTGTGCGAGCTGCTCTGCGGCTGCATTGAGGCTTTGCGCGTAGGACATGCCGGCTTCCGGCTGCTTCAGGCGCACGAGGACTTCTCCGGAGACAAACGGCGGCGGCGTTTCGGCAGAGTTTGCAAACACATCGATGACAGCAAAACAAACCCCGATGCCAAGCACCGATCCCGCAAGCAAGTTAGAAAAAAACGACTTGATAGCTCCGTGGCAATATTACCTGTATTCTATTCTCCTCCCACTCGAAGTCAATGCGGCTCGGCAGATCATCTGTCAAAAACAAGTGCTCCGATCCGGAACAGACGGTTCGTCGCGAAAAAAGCCGTTCCATTCTTTTGCCATACAAATCAAAAACACAAGCGCTAGCAGTTTCAAGATTAGTAAAAAGAGCGTATACTCAAAGCATAATTTGTGATGCATGCATTTTTCCGGACGTGACACGCGCGGATTCGCCATTATCGAAGTGATCTTTATGGTGGTCGTAATCGCGATCCTGGCGGTTGCGATCAACAAGATCCCCACCGTCATCGTCACC
>CAZYXI010000053.1:0-6762 GCA_964651215.1 uncultured Candidatus Peribacteria bacterium | reverse complement strand
TTTTGAGATATTCTTCTATAATTATTTGAGTACATACCATACCAAAACCAAAATCCATGTTCGGAAAGAAAAAACCACAAGCAGATGGCGAGAATACGCTTCCTGAGATCGGAGCCGAAAACTCCCGGATCGACGATGTCCTTGCCGGTGTCGGTTCTGATAGTGCGGATTTACCCATCACTCCTGACGACAAGTCACTCCCCAAACCGAAAAAGAAATTGTTCGGCATGTTTCAAAAAAAATCTGCCGATGCCGGACCCACTCCTGCAGATCCGGAGAGCGGTCTCGATCCGGTGCAAGTCACAAAGACCGGTGATCCGTTGTCTTTTCTTGATCCGGAAGCGGTAAAGCATGACATTGTGATCAAAGAGATCACCGAAAATCTCGACGGACAAAAAAAATCCCCTCCCGCCGCCGACAAGGACTTGGTCGCGACAGTACTCGATTCCGCGCAACCGCAATCAGTCAAAGATGCCTCCATGGAGCCGATCCCCGAAGACCCCGAAGACAATGTGCTTGCCAATGCTGCCGAGCTTACCAAATATTCTTCAAAGTCCAGCGATTCGTCCAAGGCAAAAAGCACGGATCAAGACAACCCGCTCTCAGAACAGACATCGACATCCGGAGCAGCGCAATCGGATGAAGCGGATGCGCAGAGTGACAATGCAATGCCGGAGCGCAATATGAACTCGCTCTACAAGAGCATGGGGCTCGACGAGTCGCTCTCTCCGGATTATGATCCTACTGCCAAAAACGAACCGCAGTTTGTCACCGAGGGGCAATCGGGCGACGAAGAGCCGTCTCCACCGCAAAAGAAAAAAAGCGGATTGGTTTCGGCGATCGTTCAGACCACCAAAAAGAACCAAGCGGAGCAAAATGCCGTATTGGGCGAAGAGATCACCGAACAACTCAGCAAAGAAGAAGAAGAAGCACAACTGAAGGCAAAAGCCAAAAAACGCGAAAAACTCTTGCTCGCAAGCCGCTTTGTCGCGGGATTATCATTGATCGTTCCGCTTTTTTCTTGGGTCATCCTCAGCTCTCTGCTCACTCCGGATAGTAGGTTTTCGGATATCCTCAATTCACGCAATTATGGCGCGGAGCTTGCCGGCGTGAAAGCCAAAAGAGAAGAAAAGGACGTCGCCCTCAAAAAGCTGAACGGCGAAATCGCCAAACTGCAACAAGACACCGAGAACATCAAGGATAACAAGATCCTTAAGCAAGTCATCGATGAGCGCATCGACTTTTTGGAGATCATGCTCCGCATCAACAAGATCACCCTCAAGGCGCTCAATCTCACGCCGGAGCTCAATAATGCGATCCACATGCTTGTCTTCAACAGTTACACGGGACGCATAGACAAGGGGAAGAACAATGTGCAAGTCAGCATCACGGGATCGGTGCGCGACCCAAAGCGTCTCAGTATCAGCAAGCTGACACAACTGATCGAAGCGATCAACGCCGACGAGTACTTTGAAGGCGCCGCGCTCAGAAGTTTTTCGAAATCAAACGACGAAGAAGGCAGCTCCCAAAGTTCGTTCAGTTTGAGCTTCACCTACTTCCCCGATGCCGACAAAGCGCTCAATGACTCCCTCGCTTCCGCTCCCAAAAAATAATCTTTTCCTTTTTTTCACTTCCCCCGACCATGTTCGAAATGCCGGAAATCAAAAAACGGGATGATGGCAAGGCGAATCTGCTGAAGATGCTGATTCAGAATGTCTATGTCTATTATGTGCTCGCGGCGATCGTCGTGCTCGGTACGCTCGGACTGCATTCGTATCCCGGCTACAATGAAGTCGAGAACACGAAGCAGCTGATCGTTACGACTGAAGCCGAGACCGCCACCATCGAGAAACAGATCCAAGACAAGGAAGTCGAACTGGAAGGAATCAAACAAGAATTCGCACTCTATTCCGAAAAATACAGCCCCCGTATCAACAAAGTCTTGCCCATTGGCGAACAACTCGGACCGCTGACGCGCTTTTTGGAAAACTTTGCCTTGCAGCTCGAAAAATCTGGCGTGATGACACTCAGCGCGATATCGTATGGCGGACTGACTTCGGCGGGAGAATACAGCACTTTGCCGATCCGACTTTCTTTTCAGGCGAACAATGTCAATTTTGTCCGCTTTATGCAGATGATCGCCAATTCCGGCTCCATCGAAGAAAAAGACTTTTATGACGGAGATCCGATCCGCACCATGCAGGTCGACCAGATCAGCGTCACGATTCCGAATTTTGAAACCGAAGGTGCGACCATCATCGAAGAAGATCCACTCTACTCCATCAATCTGCAAGTAAGTGCCTTTAACCGCAATTAACGTCACTCATGATCAATTCAGAAAATCTCAAAAAGGCACGAGACGCGATCATTTCGGGAAACATCCCGCAGATCGTGATGAGTCTCCTCTCGCATGCACTCGACCTGTCGGCATCGGATATCCATATCGAACCCGGTGAAAGCAGCGTGCGCATCCGCTTCCGTATCGATGGTGTTTTGCGCGAGATCATCGAATATCCCTCCAATATCCATTTGGCGGTCGTGTCGCGCATCAAGATCTTGTCGAATATGAAGATCGACGAACAGCGCAAACCGCAAGACGGACGCCTCCAGATGTTCACCGAAGATCGCCGCGAGATCGAGCTTCGTGTTTCGAGTCTGCCGACGATCCACGGAGAAAAAGTGTGTATGCGTCTTCAAGATAAAAACCGTACGATTCCCGATTATGAAGAGCTCGGTATCACCGGTAACAGTCTTGACTACATGTACGAGATGGTCAAAAACCCCAATGGGATCACGCTCGTAACGGGTCCGACCGGTTCGGGTAAAACAACCACACTCTATTCGACGCTTTACAAGCTCAATAAAGAAGATGTGAACATCATGACGATCGAGGATCCGGTGGAGTACGAGATGCCCGGATTGGCGCAAAGCCAGGTGCATCCCGATATCGGATTCGACTTTGCGAGTGGTCTCCGTACCGCCCTGCGTCAGGACCCGGACATCATCATGGTGGGTGAGATCCGCGACCAGGAAACGATCGAAATCGCGATCAAAGCCGCGCTGACGGGACACATGGTGCTCTCGACCATCCATACCAATTCCGCGATCTCCACCATCACCCGTTTGCTGGATATGAAAGTGCAGGCGTTCAAAATCACTTCCACGCTGCGCTATATCGAGGCACAGCGGCTTTGTCGTCGTCTCTGCAAGGTCTGCAAGGAAGAATTTCAACCACCCACGGCGGTACTCGATGAAGTGCACAAGGTACTCGACAAATGTCGTGATCGCGAACTTGATCATGAAATTCTCAACAAAGGATTCACCTTGTTTCGCGCCAAAGGGTGCGATGCTTGCAACGGCGGCTACAAAGGACGTCTCGGTGTCTACGAAGTGATGAAGATGGATCGCGACATCGAAAAGATGGTCCTTGATGGCGCGCGTGAAGCCGAGATCGAAGATGCCTGCATCGACAAAGGCATGATCACCCTGTTGCAGGACGGATTTATCAAGGCGCTGCAAGGACACACGACACTCGAAGAAGTCTACAAAGTATCCAGCGGACACTAAATTTTTTCCTCCTCCTTCCTCCCATGGACAATCAAATGATACATATCGGCAAGGCGGAAAGCGAAGCCAAGCTCACCCAACAACAGATACAAGAACAGCATCGCTCGGGGGGATTTATGCAAAAGTTCAATGACTTTTTGATCGAACACGGAAAGGTAAAGATCAAAGAACGTGTCACGCTCTTCCGCCTCTTGGCGACCATGATCAATGCCGGACTGTCGCTCGTAAAAGCCCTTCTGATCCTTGAAGAACAAGCGCAAAACCCCAAAGTCAAGCGCGTCTGCGAGTATTTGCGTCATACGGTCGAAAGTGGACAACCGCTCTCGGTCGGTATGCGCAAATATCCGGATGTTTTCGAAGATGCTCAGATCGGTATGCTCCACTCCGGTGAGGTCTCGGGTAAGCTCAACAATGTGCTCCTCGATATTGCCGATCAGATGGAAGCTTCCGCCAAGATCAAAGGTAAGATCAAAGGCGCGATGATGTATCCGATCGCCATCATCTTCGTGCTCGTGTGTGTTGTCGGTGCGGTGACGGTTTTGGTTATTCCGAACCTCAAAAGCATGTTCGAACAAGGCGGTAAAGAGCTCCCCAAATCGACCCAGGTCCTCATTACTTTAAGTGACTTTTTGATCGGATCGGCGCTGATCGTACCCAACTGGGTGCTTTGTATCATCGTGGCATTCGGATTTTTTACCGCACTCGGCAAATGGAAAAAGACGCGCAACGGAAAATATTATTGGGACAAATTTCTCTTTAGTGTTCCGGTTTTCGGAAACTTGGCGCGCAAAGTGGTACTCGCCCGTTTTTGCCGCAGTATTTCCACCTTGCTTCGCTCCGGTATCACCATCACCAAGACGCTCGAAATCACCTCCGAAGTGGTTGGTTCCGAAGTCTATCGCCGCCGCATCGTGCTGATTTCCGATGACGTGACCCAAGGTATCACCATTGCCGAGAACATCAAGGGGCAAAAGAAAATGTGGCCGATCATGCTTGTGTCGATGATCGGTGTGGGAGAGCAGACGGCGCAGCTGGACGGCGTTTCGGAAAAACTGGCGGAGTTTTACGAAGACGAAGTCGACAACATCGTAAAAAACCTCAGCTCACTCATGGAGCCGATCATCATCTTGCTTATCGGTATCGTGGTCGGATTTCTCGTGGCGGCGATCATGGGACCGATCATGAACATGTCCGAAGTCGCGACGGCGTAGGAAGCAGGTGTACATGAATCATGTCATGGGGGACTCATAAGAACGATGGACATGGACGATAATATTCTGAAGTATTTCATTTATGAAAATTGCGAAAAAAGCATATGTTTTTGATTCTCCATACTGAAACTTGATTCTTTAACCGCACAAAAATCAATTTATGGCCAGATTATTACAGTATGAATAATGATTTATGAACAATTTTCTATTGACCTATTGAGGAATGCGTGTTACAACGATATGCAACCTTCCTTTTCCACCATCTATGAAGCACAATGAAAAAGATGATGTAGATTTGCATAGAAAACACTATAGTCCTGATGACATTCGAAGATTATATCACGAGTATTGCGCCAATGAATCCAGAAAAAGTTTCGAGACAACCGAGGATGACCCATGGGGAAAACCATTACCAACAAATAATGCGACACTGAATGAGCGAGCATACGTAATTGCTAGTCACGGCGAAATTGGTTACATGAGCAGTCTGATAAAACGTCGCAATCTGATAGTCGACATATTGTGCGAAACAGACGAAGCAAAGCGAAATCAAATCCTTGAAGAAGCGAAGTCGGTTACTCAAAAGGTAATCATAGAATATGGTGAATTGAATCGGCTTGCCACAGAAAATAACCTGACTGATTTGTGGAAGGAAGAACGAAAGATTTTAGAAAATGCTGGCATCCCTACCTTGCTCATTGATTGTGTATTGAATCCGGCTGGAGGATTAAGAGCAGATCTCGTCAAGTTTCCTGATGTGTATTGTATTACTACCAAACCTATTCAAGCGGAATCTAAAAATATTCCGCCACTATCTGAGTATCTCCGAGGACGATTTGGCAAATGGTTTAATCAACGGGCAGCATAAAGAGGCTTTTTACCTTGCCTATTTACCAGATTATTTTTTGAAGGCGATTACAGGGTCTGTCAATAACACAGAACACAGATGTTCCTTTTGGACAATCGCGCTCAAATCCTGCAGAATGCACAAGAATTTCCACCCCCTATGAGTCTCCAGATCGCCCTTGTCGGACTGCCGAATGTCGGCAAATCGACATTGTTTAATGCCTTGACCAAATCCACCGCTGCCGCTGCGGAAAACTTCCCCTTTTGCACGATCGATCCGAATGTCGGTATCGTGCAGCTCGAAGACGAGCGTCTCGAGCAGATCGCCGCCACAGCCAAAGCGGCGAAGATCATCCCCGAGACGATCGAATTTGTCGATGTCGCCGGACTTGTCAAAGGCGCTTCCGTGGGCGAAGGACTCGGGAATCAGTTCCTCAGTCATATCCGCGAATGCGACGCGGTCGCCTTGGTGCTGCGGTTCTTTGAAGACGGCAATATCATCCATGTCGATGGGAGGGTCGATCCTCGCGCCGACAAAGAAGTGATCGAAACCGAACTGATCCTTGCCGATCTGCAGACTGCCGAAAATGCGCTGGGCAAAGCCGAACGCAACGCGAAGTCGAACGAAAAAGATGCCGTATTACGTGCCTCCGCTCTGCGCAAGATCAAAACGGTACTTGCCGAAGGCAATCGTGCTTCTGCTGCCGAAATCGACGAAGACGAACGTTTTGTGCTCAAGGAGATCCAGTTTTTGACGAGCAAGCCGTTTCTCTTCGTGGCGAATGTCGCCGAAGACAAAGTGGCGGAATTTGATGTGGAGCAGGCAAAATCCTTATTGGGACTTGGGGATGCTGACGAACTGATCGCCGTTTCCGCCAAGATCGAAGCCGAACTCGCCGGGCTCAGTCCGGAAGAAGCAAAAGAATTCCTTGATGACTTGGGCTTGCAAGAATCCGGTCTGCAAAAACTCGCGCATTCCGCACACCGGATTTTGGGACTCTCGCGCTATTTTACCGCCGGCGAAAAGGAGGCGCGCGCCTGGACGATCCGCCAAGGTTACACCGCGCCGCAGGCTGCCGGCGTGATCCACACCGATTTTGAAAAGGGTTTTATCCGCGCCGAAGTGATCAGCTTCAAA
>CAZYXI010000052.1:0-6826 GCA_964651215.1 uncultured Candidatus Peribacteria bacterium | reverse complement strand
TGATGATGGCTTTAATTATTTTCCGATGTTGAAAGAGATGATCTCGTTGTTCAGAAGAATTAAGTCCTGAAAAATCAGCAAGATTGAAATGACGCTCTTCTACTTTGAACACAACAATTCCAAAAATTTATATTATACTATATTTTTAATAATTATTATTGTCAACTTTTCTTACAACATCTCCTCAAACACCTCGTCATAATGAAAAAATCCTTTTTTGTCCGCGAGCCATTCCGCCGCCATCACTGCGCCCAACGCAAAGCCATCGCGACTGCGCGAAACCGACTTGATCTCGATCGTCTCCGCCGGAAAGTCGAAGAGTACCGAATGTGTTCCGGGGATCTCACCGGCACGGATAGTCGCCAGGTGGAGCTGGTCTTCTCGGATTTTTCCCTGCGGACGGTCAAGCAGCAGTTCGCTTTTGCGGTCGATCTCGTCCAAGAGGATGTTGGCCGCGGAAAGCGCCGTACCGCTCGGGGCATCGGCTTTGTGACGATGATGTGCTTCCCACGCCGCAATATCACATTCCGGAAGCGCATTGGCGATCGCTGCCGCACGTCTGACGATACGAAAAAACATCTGCACCGCCGGTGAAAAATTACTCGCCCAGATGAGCGCGTTCCCCGATTCTTGCACGAGCTTGTTGATGCGCGGGAGTTCGTCATTCCACCCGGTGGTCCCGACGACGACTTTGAAACCGAGACGGCATGCCGTTTCGATATTGTGCACCACTCCATCCGGATGTGAAAAATCGATAAAGACTTCGGGCATCTGCGATTTTTCCCCCTCTTGAGGGAAGGTGGGGTCAGGGCGAGTTGTGAGCTCCGACAAAGCTTTTGCCGTCGCCTCCGGTGCCTGCGGATCGATGATCAAGGTGACAGTATGACCGCGATTTTCTGCAATCGAGTGGATCAGTCTTCCCATCTTGCCGTATCCGATCAGTCCGATATTCATCGTTAGCTACAAAAAAAGAATCGGTGTGCGAGCAGCATACCACACACTATCGTGACAAAGAGAGCGGTTTTGCGGAATCGGAAGAGCGAAGCGGAGCATCTCCGACGAGTTTGCCATCCGTGATCTCGAGCACACGGTCCGCTTGAGCGGCGATCGCGGGATCATGCGTGGCGATCACGAGTGTTGTGTTTGCTTCGGCGTTGATGGCAAAGAGCAGATCGATGATCTCTTTGCCGGTGTTTTGGTCAAGATTGCCGGTCGGTTCGTCCGCCAAGATCAGTTGCGGCTTGGCAATAATCGCCCGCGCGATTGCCGTGCGCTGTCTTTGACCGCCGGATAGTTCCGCCGGCTTGTTGTGAGGTTTGTCACCGAGTCCGACGGTCTGTAACACCGCTTCCGCTCTTTCGAGCGCCACGACCCGCTTGACGCCTCGGATCAAGAGCGGCATGGCGACATTGGTAAGGACGGAGAATTCGTTCAACAAAAAAAATTCCTGAAAGACAAAACCGATATGCTGATTGCGAAAGCGATCCGCTTCGCGAGCGGACAAGTCCGCCAGATCCTGTTCCTCAAAAAAAACCGTTCCGCTCTCCGGAATCTGCAGACCGCCCATCAAATGGAGACAAGTCGATTTGCCGGAGCCGGAGCGTCCGACCAGGGCGATCGTTTCGCCTTTGTCGACCTCAAGCGAAAGCGGACCGAGGGTCCAGCTCGCATCACCAAGGCGATAGGTCTTTGTCACTGCTGCAAAACGGATCATGCGTACCAAAATTCCTTGGCATCGTAATCGCATTTGCAGATCAATACAATACCAAGCGACCGGAGCAGGGCGGCTTCGCGCGTCAACAGCTATAGAGTGTGTTTTTGTCTTTTGTCCGGTATTCCGCCCATTTCATCAATTCGGAAAAGGCAAACACGACCGCCGCCGCGATCAACGGATATTCCCAGTACGAATGCGGGAACGGCTCGAGCTGCATCACACCACTCAGCGGAGTATAGAGGGAGATCAAAAACAGGAGCAGGCTGACAGAGACCGCGCCGAAGACCCAGGGGTTTTCGGTGAACGCTCCTTTTTCTTTCCAGACGGGAATATTGCGGCGGATCGAATAGATGAGTGTCAGTTCGATCATGACGATCGTAGCGAGCGCGAGACTTTGCGCTTGAGACTCTCCTATTTGGTCAAGCACCGACAAAAAGACGATCAGGGTGACGGTCGCGCCAAGTGCCCCTAATCCGAGTACATACTTCGTCTGACCGGTCAAAAAACCTTCTTTGATCGGTCGCGGTGGTTGCTTCATGATGTTTTTTTCCGGGGCTTCGGCGGCAAGCGCTAGTGCCGGGAATGCATCCGTCAGCAGGTTAAGGAAGAGAATATGGATCGGCAGTAACGGAAGAGGTATCCCCGCGACCACCGCCACCAGAATCACGACCACTTCCATAAAATTCGTCCGCAGCAAAAACGAGACCGACTTTTTGATATTACTAAAGATCCGGCGTCCTTCTTCGATACCGGCAACAATGGTATCGAACTTGTCATCGAGCAGGATCAAATCGCTCGCCTCACGCGCGACGCTCGTACCGACCTTGCCCATCGAGATGCCGATCTGCGCGCTTTGCAAAGCGGGCGCATCGTTGACACCGTCACCGGTCATCGCGACGATCAGTCCGTGCGATTGCAGCGCTTTGCAGATGCGCACTTTGTGTTCCGGTGAAACACGCGCGAAGATGCTTGTTGCAATAACCGCTTCTTTGAGTGCTGCCGGCGACATTTTTTCGATCTCGGTACCGCTCAGAACATCTCCCTCAAGACCGACTTGATGGGCGATCGCTTGTGCCGTAATGGCATGGTCACCGGTGATCATCACGGTACGGATGCCGGCCTCTTTTGCGCGGATGATCGCGCTTTTGACGGTCGCTCGCGGGGGATCGAGCAGTCCCAAAATACCAAGAAATTCCGCCGTTTCCGCGCCATCTTTGCGCAGTGCGATTCCGATGGTACGGAGCCCCTGTTCCGCCATTTTTGTCGCTGCTGCCTCGATTTTTGCTTGTACTTCGGGCGCGCAAAACTTCGCCACGACTTCGGGCGCACCCTTGATGTATTCTGTTTTGACATCATTGATAAGGTGCGTGGTGCTCATCCACTTTTTGTCGGAGGAAAAGGGGATCTCGTCGATCCGTTCGCGTTTGCCGATATGGAATTTTGCCGCAAGTTGCAAGAGTCCGATCTCGGTCGGATCGCCGATATCCGGCAGTTCGGCATCGTTGCAGCTTGCTATCGCGTCAAGCAGCTGCTTTCCGGTCGGTGAATCCGCAAATCGATCGAGTGTTTCTTGCACAAAATGTCGCTCGTTTCCATAGGCGGCGACAACGCGCATTTTGTTTTCGGTGATCGTACCGGTCTTGTCCGAACAGACGACATTGACACTCCCCAAAGTTTCGACTGCTTTTAGTTCACGCACGAGCGCATTGCGTTTTGCCATGATCGCCACTCCGACCGCCAGCGAAATCGTCATCACCGCCGGCAAGCCTTCCGGCACGGCGGAAACCGCCAACGCGACAGCGGTAAAGAGCGCTTCGGTAAAAGGGGTGTCTTTTAAGACCGCGATGCCGAACACCAAGATACACAAAAACACGACCGCGCCACCGATCTTTTTGCCGAGCTTGTCGAGACGCCGTTCGAGCGGAGTCGGCGGCGAAATCGTCTCGGAGACCATTTTGGCGATCTTGCCTAGTTCGGTTTTGATCCCGGTCGCCACGACCAGTCCGATACCGCGACCGGAAGCGATCTGGGTGCCGGCGAACACCATGTTTTTGAGATCGCCGGTCGTTCCGTCTCCTTGCCACTTGGCATCTTTGTGAGTCGGTTGCGATTCGCCGGTAAGCGCCGCCTCGATCACGTTCAGTTCCACCGCTTCCACCAGGCGCATATCCGCCGCGACCTTGTCGCCTTCCGCCAAGATCACAATATCACCCGGCACGACCAGACTGCTTTCGATAATGAGTGGCTGAAAATCCCGCAAGACGGTGATCTTTTCCGGTTGCATCTCTTTGAGCGCTTCGAGGGTGTTTTCCGCTTTCAGCTCCTGAAAAAATCCAAAAAAAGCATTCAGGATCAAAATGACCATGATCGCGATCGGGTCGATCAGATCCTCGGTGGTCAGGTGTCCGTATTCGTAAAGCGGGATCGCAAGCGAGATCGCAACCGCACCAAAAAGGATAAAGACAAGTGGGCTGGCAAACTGCAGGAGAAACATCTTGAGACGACTGCGGCGCTTCTTGGGAAGCTCGTTCCGTCCGTGCGTTTTGAGTAACGAGTCGGCTTCGGCACTGGTGAGACCGTCTCTTTTTGAAGAAAAATGCTGGAGAAGTTCGTCAACGGTAGATGCGGAATATTTCATGGGTCGTTTTGATTCTTTACAGTATGCCTTTTTGAAGCGGTTTTTTCCAGTCAAAATGGCATCATGACTCTCTTTTGAGGATCGCTCCGGTTATGTCTTTCGGCAGTCCGGTGATACTGCGAGCCCCATCTGCCGTTACCACGACGGTGTCTTCGATGCGGATGCCGAATCTGCCCGGAAAATACAGCCCCGGTTCGGCGGTAACGACCATGTTGTTGGTGAAGTGTGCCGTACTTTTGTGCGAAAGCGCCGGATATTCGTGGACTTCGAGTCCGACTCCGTGACCAAAACTGTGGATCATCGCTTCGCCCAAAGATGTGGTGGCGGCAATATGCGGAGCGGAACACGGCTTGCCGATCCGGATTTCCGCCATGCCGGCGGTCTGCGCTGCGAGCACTCGCTCGTACGCCTTTAGCCAAGCAGTCGTTGGCTGACCAAAAAAGAAACAGCGCGTACAGTCGCTACACCAACCATCTTTTACAAATCCCCAATCGATCAAGATCGCTTCGCGCTGATACAATATCCGCTTCGTCGGTCGATGATGCGGCAACGCGCTGTGCTCGCCAAATGCGACGATCGGCGGAAACGAGACTCCTTCCGCCCCCAATTCGCGTCCGGCTTTTTCCAATTCCCAGGCGAACTCTGTTTCAGTGATTCCTTCACGCAAAAGCGGTAATGTTTGCAAAAGTGCCTTGTCGGCAAGTTTGGCGACCGCCACGAGTTTTTTGAGATCAGTTGCGGATTTGTGGGCGCGTATCACATTTTCCGCATGCGAAAAATCCACGAACGCAATGCCAAAATCCGTGCGCCATTTTTCAAGTCGATCGGCAAAGATCCGCTCCATACTCACCCCGGCTGACCGAATCCCGTTTTGACGAAAAAAACGCTGCCAATCTTTCGTCTGCGGGATTTCTTCTACGCTGACCGCTGTCGTTGCAAAAAACTCCCGAGCGGCTGCCAGATAGCGTCCATCGGTAAAAAAGAATCCCTTCGCTGGCGTCACGACAAATAGCGCATTGCTACTTACGAACCCTGTCAGAAATCGTACCGAATATTCATCAAAAAAAATCGCCGCATCCAGCTTGGCACCCGCTATTTGTTTGCGGATATCGGCGAGTCGGGATGAGGTGGTCATCAGCAATGGGCAAGATCGATCTTGCCGCCGCCAAGCAGATGCATATGAAGGTGAAACACGACTTGTCCGCCTTCTTTATTCACATTGAAGAGGGTTTTGTACCCGGCGAGTCCATGTTCTGCAGCGATCTTTTTGGAAACATGCGCCATGTGTCCGACCAGCATTTCGTCCGCATCGGTCATCTCCGTCAGCGAAGCGAGGTGTTTTTTGGGAATGATGAGAATGTGGATCTTCGCTTTGGGATTGATATCGTGAAAGGCAAGCACCTGATCGTCTTCATAGACTTTGTTTGCCGGAATATTGCCGGCAACGATCTTGCAAAAGATGCAATCCGGATCACTCATGGTCAGCAAAAAAATCGCTGCTATTGTGGCGCAGGAGAGCGAATCTTTCAAGCATCTCGTTTTCCCTCCCCAGACAACGAGTGATTTTTGCATGCGAATTTCCTATGGATCGACTTGAATCGGAGTTAATGGATTTGCGCTTCCCCTCCCTAATGTTTGCCCAAGTCTTGTTGGATTGCAAGATCGAGCACCAAGCACAAAGAATCGTTCGGATAAAATCATAGGGAGACTTGGGCATTTATCAGCATCCGTCCAAGTCAACCCGAGGGGTGATAATTCTTATGATTGTTCGACAGCCAATGTCGCCGTTGAGATAAGACTTGGACGAGCGCTTAGGGAAGAGATGAACACAGACCGTACGAAAGACATTCCTTCTCGAGAAAAGAAGGAGTCACAATCCATTTTCAAAAATAAAAACCGGAGTATACTGAAGAGCGATGAATACTGCAAAAATCCGACACATCTGCTGGGAATGCCTGCACGAACCGGTCGACAACTGGGCAAAAGCGGTCAATGCTTTTATCGCGATCTTGATCGTGGTCTCGGTCGGTACGATCCCTTTTTACCTGATCCCTTCGCTCAGCTGGACACTGCCCTATTTGGAAATATTCGAATGGTTTACCGTAATTGTCTTTTCCTTGGAATATTTCTTGCGCGTATGGTCGGCGCCAAAACCGCTCCGCTATGTTTTTTCGTGGTTCGGGGTGATCGATTTTGTGGCGGTCTTTCCGTTTTATTTCGGGCTTTTCGGGATTTATCACATGCCGCATGCCCTCCTTTCATTGCGGCTTTTGCGTATCCTCAAGCTCGGACGCATTTACTACGCCGAACGCGTCTCGATCAGCAAGCTTGCGAAGCAATCCCATGGTCAGTTTGTCCCTCATCACGAAGAGCAGATCGAATCGATCGTCTACAAACATCCCTTGGCTTTTACTCTCATGCTGATTCCTCCAATCGTCTTCACTTCTGTCGGTTTTTTGATTTTGGCAGCCTTT
>CAZYXI010000051.1:0-6886 GCA_964651215.1 uncultured Candidatus Peribacteria bacterium | reverse complement strand
TTCCGCAGTATGAGCAAAAAGATCTACAGCTCTTCGATGGCATTCTGGACATCATGGCTCAATCCCAAGCCGCGTGTCCTCAAAGCCGGTGAGACCGGCGTGACGCTCCTCGAGTTTGAAGCACAGTCCACCACCGAAAATACCGTGATCAAAAATATCGAACTCGACATCATCGGCGATGCCACCATTTTGCAAAATGTCCGTCTCATCAAAAAGCCCGGGCTGCTGCTTGGTTCTTCGGACGTCGTAGCATCTTCCCCTCTCGTCTTTGAAAATATCGAATACACGCTCGAAGCCGGCAAGATCGAAAATTTTCTTGTGACCGCCGATATTGCTTCGCAAGTGACCAATGGCTCTACCGTGCAAGTCATCGTGCCCCGACAAGAAATGCTCGACGGCACTCCGACTTATGGCGGACCGGCAACGGGAAGTGTCTTTACCCTTGGCGAAAAAGACACCACCGCAACACTCGATGTCGAGCTGCTGGCACCGGCAAAAAAAGTCATCGGCGACACGACCGCTGTTCCCCTCGCCAAAGTACGCCTGGATGCCGACCGCGGCAATGTGGAGGTGACCAAGATCGAATTTGCGGTAATCGGCAATACCGATTTTGCGCGGATGAGTGATTTTCGTCTCACGGACGAATACAACCGCGTGGTCGCACGCGCTGCCGAAGCTACCGCCGGAAAAGTCGTTTTTTCCAATCCGTTTCCCGTTTCCTCGGCATCAGTCCAAGAACTGCTTTTGATCGCAGACATCGCCCAGATCGAGCCGACCTCTTTTGCGATCGAGCTCACCGGTCCGCAAGATATTTCCGCCTTTGATCTCAAAAATGGCAACGCCGTGCAATCGAGCGGATCGTTTCCCCTGCGCACAAGCTATCTCGATATCACCGCACCACCCGCCGAACCGTATCTCAAGGTCGAGTGGCAGCCGACACTCGGGGGGAATGTGCCGCGTGCGAGTACCGATGTCGAACTGGGCGAGTTTGTCTTTTCGGCATTCGGCAAGGATGTCCGTGTCGAACGCATCGCCCTGACGCAAGCCGGTACGGTCGGCGACAAGCTGGAGAATGTGCTCCTTGTTTCCGAAGATGGGCAAAAAATCACCGGTCGCGCAAGCAACGATATTATCGTCTTCGATGATGCCATGCGGATTCCAGCGAACACGACGAAACGCTTCCGTTTTGTCGCCGATTTTTTGATCACGGCGACCGCCGGCTCGACCTTTCAGATGGAAATCGCCGGTATCGATCAGATTTTGGCTTATTCACTTGGCAATGCCGTTCCGGTCATCGCCAATTATCCGCTCAAAGGTTCGCGTTTCGATGTCACCGCGATGACTGCGACTCCATGTCCGCTGCAAGCAGATCCGGTCTGCGGCAGAACATATGCTCAATGCGAAGGGACTTTTTGTGAGCCGCAATGGCAAACCTTCGACAACGAGTGTCAGCTCGATGCCGCCGGAGCGATCTTTGCCAAAGGCGGCATGTGTTCCGAGGCAGAACCGACTCCTTCGACACAAGCTGGCGACCAAGTGACCAAACCGACACCAACGGAGTTTTGGGATGTGTCCGATGATTCCCCGTTTGCAACCGCCATCGACTACATCCGCGAGCAAGGTATTGTGCAAGGATTTGATGATGGCAGTTATCAACCCGACAAAAGTATTGCGCGCGCCGGTTTTATCAAGATCGTCGTCGAAGCAAAATACCCGGATAACGAAATCTCGACTTGTATCGATGACAATTCCGCCGGCTCGGAAAATGTCTTCTTCCCGGATGTACCGGCAACGGAATGGTTTGCCCCGTATGTCTGCGTGGCAAAAGTAAATGGAATCATCCAAGGCTTCCCCGATGGGACTTTCCGTCCGGAAAAAGAGGTTTCGTTTGTCGAAGCCGCCAAGATCATCGCCAACACGCTCTCTACTACCGAGCTCAGCGATGGCGATCCGTGGTATCAGCCGTATGTTGCCGAGCTCGAAGCCGCGGCGGCGATTCCGAGGAGTATCGAAGCCTTTGATCAGCTCATCACGCGTGGCGAAATGGCGGAGATCATCTATCGCATTCTGGAAAAGGTGACGGATCGGGAATCGAGAGAGTATGAAGAGCTCTAAGCGCAATAAGGATTCATCTAAAATTACTAAATTATGAAACCACCTGAGGCAGGCAAAAGAAAGTTCAGGCAACGAAACAATGAAGGACATTATTGTGTACCTAGGGATGCAAGAAGATTGTCCAAAAGAGCTAGTGGGCCTGATTTGAGATTAACAACAAAGGGCGCTGAAGGACAATCATCAAATACAATTGGTGATCAAATCACACCGGAAGTACGAGCAAAGCTTCTTCGGATCGTAGAAACTGCTTCAAACGAAAATGATTGACAAAAATAAAAAATATTTTTAATATCTTTCTCCTATATTTCTTAGTATATGAGGAAAAGATTGCAGGATAAACACGACCAAGAGTTACCAACGTTTGTCTCATGCTGTTTGCATGGTGAAAATGACAGTTGGTCAACAAAGAGACTGCTTGAAGAGCAAGGTCTTATTGCCAATGAAATTCTCGCACGAGGAATTGCTCCTACCAAAAGGACTCCACAAAGATATCCGGATGGTACCGAGCGAGCGATACAATTAACAATCGATGAGATAGCTGATGCAGCAGGAATTGTAATTCACAATAGTAATCTAGCGAGCTTCAGAAGCAGATTTGGGACAGATTTTGCAAACCAACTAATAGCATTGGGTCTTTTACTTGTAAGAACTGGGAGAGAGACTCAGTTTTCCGGAAAGGATACAAGGGCAAAGCGACAAAGAAAAGCCATCACATGTGATTACAAAAGATTATTTAGAGATTTCCCTGTGCCAGCTACCGATAGAATTCGCGAACAAATAAATACAGGCTTACTGCAAGCTGCATCACAGGCAGACCAAAGATGGCAAAGTTCACAAAAAACAAAAAAAAGGAATCGTCGTTAAAAAAGTCTTCAATTTCATTACCGACGGAATCTCCAATAATCAACTCCGCCATACGATGAATCCTGCAACTCTCTCCTAATTGTCGGATCAAGAATATTTGTACACAAATATTCCCTCCAAATTGCAGATTCTCTTGACTCAAACACCCTTCTCGGTTGAAACTTAGCACTGCTTTTGCACCACAGAAAAAACTGCAAAAGAGACATTGACAAAAAATGTCGCATGACTACAATTGCGGCTCTTGTCTTCATTTCCGTATTGCCATGTCCCTGCCACCCGATATCGCCGCAAAATACGCCGACGCGCTTCAATATATCGAAGAGCATTGGGAACGCGTGACCTTTTTTGACAAAAAGGGACGTGGAGTCTATGTCGGACTGCCGCATCCGTTTGTGTCTCCAAACGAGCACATTTACAAATACGACCTTTTTTACTGGGATACCTTTTTTACCATTTGCGGATTGGTGGTCGATCGACGCATTTCGCTTGCCAAGGGTATGGTCGATAACCTGATGTACCTCTTCCGCAAGTTCAATATCATGCCGCACCGCAATCGCATGTACAATCTGGGGACTTCGCAGCCGCCGTTTTTTACATCGATGGCACTCGAAGTCTACAAGCGCGACGAAGACAAACGCTGGCTGCGGCGCGTAGCACGGACCGCCGAAGCGGAGTTGGAGCATGTCTGGATGAATCGTACCGCGCCCGAACAGCGCATCATCCATCGCGATCTGTCGCGCTATAGCGACCATTTCATCACGAACCATTCCGCCGAACACGAATCCGGCTGGGACATGACTTCGCGGTTTCAAGAGCGCGCACTCGATATTTTGCCGGTCGATCTCAACAGCTGTCTCTACAAATACGAGACCGATCTCGCCGAAATGTACGACATCCTCAAAAACAAAGGCTGTGCCGAGCGCTATCGCGAACAAGCCGCACGCCGCAAAGCGACGATGAGCGAGCTGATGTGGAATGAAGAAAAAGGCTTCTTTTTTGACTACGACCATCGACACGAAAAACAGATGGATTTTTGGTCGCTTGCCGGCTACTTTCCGCTGTGGGCGGGGCTCGCGACTCCCGAACAAGCGCAAAAAATGCAGGCGCAACTCAAAGTCTTCGAAGCACCCGGCGGCATCGCCAACAGCGGTCCCGATGGGCGCTTGCAGCCCTATCGCCAATGGGATTATCCGAACGGCTGGCCGAACACGACGTGGATCGTCTTTGAGGGCTTACGCAAATATGGCTTTGGGGAAGATGCGGAACGCATCGCCAAAAAATGGATCGATCTCAACGAAAAGTTATTTAAAGAAACCGGCAAGTTCTGGGAAAAGTACGATGTCGTCAATTGCGACATCGGCAAAAGCGGCGCCTACCCGACCCAGGACGGCTTTTCGTGGACAAATGCGATCTTTGTGCGCCTGCTACACGAACTCTACACAACCGGCTGATCAAGGAAGGTGATCGATGTTCAACCATCTTGCGACCTAACCCTTGTCTCTTGCAACTGACTCGGTTATTCTACGAGAGATTCTCTTTTTCGCAAGTGGACGACAATCGCTCTCTTACCGGCAAGATCTGGCACATGCGCGGGAAGAAGCAAGCTGACGAATCGCTCATCGAAGCGTTTTGTCGCGTCCGCGCATTCGAGCCGGATTTTTTACGCTCCGCCGGTCTTGCCGATCTGACACCTTCGGAACAGATCCCCAACCTCGTCGAAGCGGCGATGATGGTCGCCGATGCGATCAAACAGCGCAAAAAGCTCTTGCTCTTTGGTGATTTCGACCTCGATGGCATGAGCGGAACCGCTCTTCTCACTCTCGCGCTGCGAACACTTGGCGCCAACGTCACGGCAAAGCTCCCCGGACGTCAAGACGGCTACGGACTTTCGCCAAAGGTGTTTGATGAAGCGAAAGCAGCCGGTATCGACCTCATCATCACCATCGATTGTGGGAGCGCGAACGGCAAACAGATCGAATACGGCAAATCGCTTGGCATCGACACGATCGTCACCGATCATCACTCCATTCCGTCTCAGCCGCCACGACCGCTCGTTTTCGTACATCCGCACTTGGCACCCAAGACCAGCGATTTTTATGAGATCACCGGCGCCGGCGTGGCGTTTTATCTGGCTCGCGCCCTGCTCGAAACGTTCCACCCCGACTCCGATCTGAGCGGAATCATGAGTAAGCTCGCCGAACTCGCGATCTTGGGCACGGTCGCCGATGTCGGCAAACTGGTCGGGCAGAATCGAGTGCTGCTTCAAATCGGACTCGCGAGCATCCGCAAAACGAAGCATCCCGGTATCCTCGCTCTGCTCAATGCGGCGCGGATCGAGCCAGGCGAGATCACCGCTGAGACGATCGCCTTTTATCTGGCGCCGCGCCTCAATGCCGCCGGCAGAGTCGCACATCCGGAATGGTCATTGCAGTTGCTTCTCGGTGATCCGCGCCATGCCGAAGTCATCTGCAATCAACTCGAGACCTTTCATGTCATCCGCCGCGAACAGACCGATGCCCTGCTCGAAATCGCAGAAAACCTCATCGATGCCACAAAAACCACAGAGGCGCTTTGTCATGTGCTGCATCACGAACAGTTTTCGGCAGGCATCGCGGGACTTGTCGCCGCACGGATCGCGGAAAAATACAGCGTGCCGGCAATCGTGCTGTCACTGGGGAACGAACCGGACATCCTGACCGCCAGCTGTCGGGGTCCGGAAGATTTTCATTTTGCCGAAGCTTTGAAACAGCTTTCGCACTTATTGAACAAATTTGGCGGTCACCGTTGTGCTGCCGGATTTTCGATGCCGGCGCAAAATCTCGCGCGTTTCGAAGCGGAATTCGCCGACTTGGTTCGCTCCGAACGCGGTGATAAACCTCCTTTTTCCACTTTGACAGCCGACTTTGACACCGAAGTGGCGGAACTGGTCGTCACCGATTTTGAAACACTTTTCCGTGCCGCACCGTTTGGCACCGGCAATCCGGAGCCGCTTTTTTGTCTGCGTGATATCGGTTTTCCCGAAATCCGCAATATCGGGAAAGACCAAACACATCTCGCCGGCAATCTGGGTGACCAAAACGCGACCCTGCCGTTTATTGCCTTTCGCTTTGCCGAACATCTTCCCGAAAATCAGCAGAACAAACGCTTTGATGCGCTTGTCCATCCCGAGATCCGCACCTTTCGCGGCAAAAAGACGCTCCAACTCAAAATCGCCGACCTGCGCGAAACAAAAGAGATCCTTTGACCGAAAACGCGCATCGAAGCGACAGTTTCGACGCATCGAAGAAGAACGCCCGGGTTTCATCGTGAAAACAGGAAATCTTATCTTGATCTTCCGCTTTTCCATTTGCACAAACTCGCCGATTTTTGCGAGACTCCGTGAGGCTTTTTTTGGAGTGATGCGAAAGTCGATCGTCGCCGTATTTGTCACATGCTTTGTCGGAGTAGTGATCCCGTCAGCCACCGCTGCCGCAGAATGCTTGTGTGACGAGCTTTCGCCACTCGAGAAGGCATCCGCTGCGGATGTGATATTTACGGGTGTCGTAACGCATTCTTTCGCCTTCGGAGGTAATCATTTGATCACTTTCGTCGTTGACGAGGTGATCGCCGGTGAGCTTCCCCAAAAAGTCCAAGTCAGCACACAGCCGCAATCGCAGTGCGGGTACCAAGCCGCCCGGGGGGAGAAGCATTTGATCTTTGCGAGCGGAACACCGGACGCACTCGCAATCCTCCCCTGCTCCGGAAGCGAGAACGACCCCTCGCTCATAGACATCCAATTGGCACGCGCCTTTGCCGATTCGGCGCCGGCGGCAGAACGTGATATTTGCGCGCAAGTGATCACCCACGCGGTCGATCCGGATTCCGGCGCGTGTAGCAGTTTTGCCACTCCCTGTGATGTGCCGCTCGG
>CAZYXI010000050.1:0-6936 GCA_964651215.1 uncultured Candidatus Peribacteria bacterium | reverse complement strand
GCATCATCTTCACCTTCGCGCGAAGTCTTTTCGAGTTCTTCAAAATCTTCTTCGACTTCGTCATCGAGATCGTAGCGTTCTTCACGCATGATCGTTGCGAGCGCCGCTTTTTCCTTCTTCTTCCCCTTGGTCTTTTCGCCGCCTTCTTCGTTTTTGCGTTTCCAGATGAGGTCGTCACGGACATCGATGACTTCGATGCCGATCTCCATAAACAATGTATAGATCTCGTCCAAAAGGATCACGTTGTGTTCCGCTTCGGGCATGGCTTTCATCAGCTCTTGTTGCGTGACGAAACCGTGTTCGCGCCCTTTTTTGACGAGTTTGCGGACACTGGACGGAAATTTGCTGAGTTCTTCTTCGGTCGGTTGCCGGATAAAAGTCGCGTTCTTTTTTGCCATGGGTAAAGGGCTTAAGAGTGGTGAAATTTGTTCATGAGCTTGGTGAGCTCGTTGATCTGTACGATGATCTCCGTGCTGTTACTCTTGCCGTCTTTGAGTTGGAGTGACAAGGCGGTGAGTTTTTTGGGGATCAAGTGCTGATTGAGCTTGGTGATGGTCGTGATGAGTTCTTTTCTGCGGAGTGATTCCGGCAGATTCGCCAGTTGTTCTTCGGCATAGAGCGCAAGGGCACGCCATTTTTCCACTTCCTCATGGGGAAGCGATTGCCACATGGACTCAGGTGACAAACTGCCCGATTCATTGTAGTGCTGCTCCAGCTGTTTGTAAAATCTTTTTTCCTCGCCGGTCATGAGATCGAGCAGCAGATGCTTGCCGGCTTCTTCAAAGAGTTCCGGAAAGCTCAGCAAGATGCCAAAGAGGTATTCCGAGCGGGTTATCTTGCGGGTTGCCGGAGCGGGTGTCGCTTTGCGCGATGCGAACGCCGTGTGGGTTTTGCGATAGCCGAGCATTTCGCGTTCGAGCACCACCGGACGCGAACCGATCCGATCGGCGATGAGCGAGAGGTAATGTTCGCGTTCGACCGCGCGCGGAAGGGCATCGAGCAGAGGAAGGAGTTCGTCCAGGATCGCTTTTTTGTCGCCGATATCTTGTGGATCGCGATGGAGCAGGGCACGGGTGACAAACGCTTCCATCGCCGGTTTGCGCTCGGCAACAGCTCGCACAAACGCTGCTTTGTCTTCGCGGACGGCTTCGTCCGGATCTTTGCCGCCCGGGATCGAAACGACTTCGACTTCGAGATCGTTTTGGAGAGCGATGATCGCCGTGCGGCGACTGGCGGTCTGTCCGGCTTCATCGACATCAAGCGCCAACGCGACCGATTTTGCCGAACGCTTGAGGAGCTTTGCGTGTTCGGTGGTGAAAGCCGTTCCGGAAACGGCGATGACATGTTCAATACCGACGGCATGACAGGCGAGCACGTCAAAATATCCTTCCACCGCGATCACCGTGTTGTGCTGCCGGATCGCTTCTGTGGCTTCCGCCAGACCATAGAGGATTTCGGATTTTTTATAAAACTTCGTCTCCGGCGAATTGAGATACTTCGGCGCTTTCTCTGAACTGCCGATATAGCGCCCGCCAAAACCGACGATGTTTCCGCGCGAATTCTTGATCGGGAACATGATCCGGTTGCGGAATTTGTCTCGCACCGCTCCGGCGTTGTAGTCGTCGGTGGTCACCAGTCCGGTATCAAGCATTTCTTTGCGCGAAAATCCCAGTTCGAGGAGATGTTTTTCGAGGGCATGGTCGGCATCGGGAGCAAATCCGACACGGAATTTTTGGAAGATCTCCGGCGACAACTTGCGTTCCGCCAGGATTTTTTGCGCCTTTGGATTTCCATAGAGTTGCTTTTCAAAAAAACCTGTGGCTGCTTCGAGGATTTCGAGACCGCGTTCGGTCTCCGCTTCGCTTTTTTTGCTCGGGGGACGGTAGTCGTCGAGAGCAACGCCGGCTTTTTGGGCGAGCATGGTGAGCGCTTCGCGAAAGGTGCAGTTTTCGACTTTTTCGACAAAACTGAAGATATCTCCGCCGGTATTACAGGCAAAACACCAGGCAAACCCTTTGCTGTCGCTGATGACAAACGATGGGTTGTGGTCGTCATGAAAAGGGCAGAGCGCTTTAAAATTGCCCGGACCGCTGCCCGGATGCAGCGTGACATAGTCGCGCGCGACTTCGGAGATACTGAGCCGTTGCTTGATTTCTTGTACGGGATCCATGGTTCTTGCACTCTAGCGCAAAAAAAAGTTTTTTTTAACACAATATTTCCGTATGGTGATGATGAGCTTTCTTCGGGTATGTGTAGACTTTTCGCCTTTATCGGAACCGAACCGCGACCGGTCGGCTCGCATTTTCTCGAAACACACAAATCGCTCTTAAAGCAAGCACACAAAAACGCGCATGGCTGGGGGATCGCCTGGTTCGATGAGAAGGGGAAACGACACCTAGAGAAAGAGTCACTCTCCGCGCAACAGAGCAAGCGGTTTTTTGCTGTGGCGCGTTCGCTCGAATCGAAGCTTGTACTCGCCCATATCCGGTTTGCCACGGTCGGAAAGACCGATATCACCAATGTGCATCCGTTTGTCACCAGAAAATGGGCGTTTGCGCACAATGGCACCGTGCAACAATTTGCTCAGATCCGAGAGCAGTTGCTTGCCAGATTGCCACAACGTTTGCGCAACCGGGTCAAGGGCACGACCGATTCGGAAGTGGTGTTTGTCACTTTTCTCCACGAGTTGCAAAAGCTGCAAGCCGTACATGGTACGGATATCAGCGAAAAAAACCTTGTCATCAGCGCCTTGCGCAATTCGATCACAAAGATCAACGGATTGGCGCTCACTAATGGCGCGGAAGGTGATTCACGAATAAATATTTTGCTCACAGACGGGAAGTCACTCTGGGGAACGCGCTTCGGGAAGCATTTGTTCCGCAAACGAGGTAAAAACAACGATCGCGTGATCGCGACCGAATGGACCGACAAAAGTTCCGGTTGGAAATCCTTTCCGGAGAATTGTGTGTTCCATGTCGCTCCGGGCGCGGATGAAATCGATATCCGACCGCTGCTTGACCGGCGTCCCGAGTTTGCCATTCCGCATCCGAAGCAGCGCGATGTTTCGAGCTGAGTTTGATTTTTCGATGATGCTCAATATGTGATATGGATTCTGCTTACGATTTCGTATTTTTTTTTCGTTCATTGCCCTTTGTGAGAGGGTATCAGTCATAAGATTTCGCTCATAAATTTCGTATGGGCGTTTTTGCATTCAAAGGAACTTGTGATTTCGAATCTCAATTCTATATGACTCGTCACTTAGTCATCTTGAAAGAAGAAGAAACTGTTGGGAATTTCAGGGAGAATACTCAAGCATTACTCTCCTTTGCGGAAAAGCGCGCGCACTTCGGCACCCGTTTTTTCGATCGGATGGTTCTTTTGCTCTTCACGGAGTTTCTTCAGCAGCGGCAAGCCGGCTTCGTAGTCGTTCATCCAGGCTTTGGCGAATCTGCCGGTTTCCACATCGTCGAGTGCCGCTTTCATGCGGTCTTTGATGCTCGCATCGATGATCTTGGGTCCGACGGTGCGCCCGCCGAATTCCGCCGTATTCGAGACGACATCATACATGTGTTCGATGCCACCTTCGTACATGAGATCGACGATCAGCTTCAGCTCGTGGAGACATTCAAAATACGCCATTTCCGGTGGATAGCCGGCTTCGGTCAGCGTCTCGAATCCATACTTGACAAGTTCCGCCGCGCCGCCGCAAAGCACCGTTTGTTCACCAAAAAGGTCTTCGTAGGTCTCTTCCGCAAAACTGCATTCGAGTACCGAAGCGCGCGTAAACCGCATCGCATGCGCCATGCCGAGCGCGGTAGCTTTTGCCGCGCCGCTGGCATCGGTATGGACCGCGATGAGCGCCGGTACGCCGAATCCGCGTTCGTATTCTTTGAGCTCTTCCGTTCCGGGAGCCTTTGGAGCGACCATGATCACATCGATCCCTTCGGGAGGAACGATCCGTTCAAAAATAATATTAAACCCATGGGAAAAACTGAGGGTCTTGCCTTCCGTCAAATGTGGCTTGATATGCGTTTCGTAATTCTCCTTTTGGACTTCGTCCGGCAAAAGAATATGGACAATGTCCGCTTCGCGAGCGGCATCGGCAATAGTCGCGACACGCAGACCGTCGGCTTGCACTTTGTTCCAACTGGCACCGCCTTCGCGACAACCGACCACGACCTTGAGTCCGGTCTTGTGCATCATGATCGCTTGCGCACGCCCTTGAGCGCCATAGCCGATCACGGCGATCACTTTGTCTTTGACGGGTTCGAGACTCGCATCTTTTTCGGTCAGTACTTTCATAACTATCAAAAAAATTCCCGTGCATTGTCGCACAAGACATCGTGTTCGGGCAAGTGATTCCTAATTTTCGTCGATCTGCACCAGGTATCCGCGCGTGGCGTTTTTGGGAACGATACGCACATTGTCGCTTTGTACGACAAATGTCCCGCTCGTCTTCGGCAAAACCACATCGCCGCCATCGGCTGCGAGTAACACCACTTCGTTGCCGCTGATCTCATCCGTCCAGCCATCGTCGACGAGCCACGGAACATCGCTCGAATTTGTCACCGTCAGCATCCGGTAGTTGCCTTCCGGCGCATCAAGACTCGATTCCAATTGTGCCGAGACGATGCCGCTCCAGATGATCTTTGCAACCTTGCCGTTTTCTTTTACAAAGTAGCCGAAATACGGATGCAAGGTGTCTCCCATACCGGCGGCGAGGATCGTCACATAGATCCCATCGGCGATCTCTTGCAAACGGACATCGGCGACATGCTCCCAACTCTCCGCATCCGCGAGAAAAGTCTCTGCCCCCGGTACGCCTTCGAACATGCCCGCCAGGATCGTGATATAATTCTGCTCCAGGCTTTCTTGCAGCAAATGCGGCGTACCGACCGGGGTCGCCATGATATCCGCCGAGAAATCGGTGATACCGCGTGTTGACAGATCGAACAGATACAACATGCCAAAGACCAGCGCGAAGCCAAAGATCATCGCCAGCAACCGACTGCTTTTGGAAGCGACTGCCATGAGACTTTCTTTCGTTTTTTCTTCCATCGCGATGTATTATGGTGACAAATCCCGCTATGATACCTGATTGTTCGGCTTTTTGCAAAGTCAAAGTCGGTTTTTACTTTTTTATCACATACGATAATATACCTTTTGATATTTTGATGCTCCATGTGGCAGGGAACCTATACCGCACTTATCACTCCGTTTTGTGCAGACGAGAGCATTGATGAAGACATCTTTGCACGACTGATCGAAGACCAGATCGTCGCCGGTGTCGAAGGGGTCGTGATTGCCGGAACGACGGGCGAAAGCCCCACGCTGACACATCAAGAGAATATCGATATCATTCGCCTCGCCGTCAAGATCGTTGATGGTCGGACCAAAGTCATCGCCGGAACCGGCAGCAATTCGACGCGTGAAGCGATCTGCATGACCGAAAAAGCCGCCGAAGCGGGCGCCGATGCCGCGCTCCTTGTCGTGCCGTATTACAACAAGCCGAGCCAAGAAGGCCTCTTTTTGCACTACCAAGCGATCGCCAACGCTGCCCCAAACCTACCGCTGATCCTCTACGATGTCCCCGGTCGTACCGGCATCCGCTTTGCGCCGGAGACGATCATCCGGCTCGCTCGGATCCCGAATATCGTTGCGCTCAAAGACGCCACCGGCACACTCGACACGCTCAAGGCTGTGATCGACAAGGTGCCGACCGATTTTTCCATTCTCTCCGGCGATGACGATCTGACGCTCGAGTTGATCCGCGCCGGCGGCAAAGGCGTCATTTCCGTTGCGAGCAATATTGCACCACAGCGGATGAAAGCGCTTGTCGATGCCGCTTTGGCAGAAGATTATCCTACCGCGGAAAAAATCGATAGCGAACTCAAAGAACTTTTTGACCTCTGTTTTGTGGAGGCAAATCCGATTCCGATCAAGGCGATGATGACGCTTCAAAATAAGTGCGAACCGATCTACCGTTTGCCGCTCTGTCCGCCGAGTGCGGCGCATCAAGAGCGACTCGAAGCACTTGTTAAAAATTTATAAAATTGCATATTGACAAAAATAACAAGTGTGCCTAAAGTGTGGGACTGTTTTTTTGAAATATGAAATTTGGGAGAAATACACTACGAGCAGGAACTTTTTTCTTAGCTGGTGCACTTGCTGGGTGCGGAGAAAGCGGACCCGATCATGTCGCACCCCATGATTCTGTCACAATAGTCGAAGCTTTTTCGGATTCTGATAGACCATGGAGAGCAATTTGCGTTGATACGAAGGGCAGAGTTTTGGCAAATGTAGACAACTATGGGTCAAGAAAAGTTGCATTTGCAATCACGAATCCAGAAAATGAAGAATTGTCAATTGATTGCTCGATTCGTGATGCAGAAACTAATACTAGACTTCCAGAGAATCTTACTTTCATTACTGAAACGCAAAAATATTCAGAAAAATAAGAAGTTCCGATAAAAGAATAACTCTCCATGTTGAATAGTATCTTTTTGGTCTCGACTGTGTCACGAAAACGTCCAAACTAGAGATAATGCCGAAAAATTACAAATTTACCGATTGACAAAAATTGCAAGATTTTGAATGGTAGGGAGCAAAATTTTTTTTGGACGATGATGCTTGGAAAAAGGACTCTTCAAATCGGCACTGTGATGGCGGTATTGGGAGCAGGTGGAGTACTGGCAGCTTCTGGAGGAGTTGAAGGAGAAAAACCAGGGGTATTACCAGATATGGATAATACACGCCGTATTCCAGACGACACGAATGAGATTGTTGTCACAGCGACTGTTTCTTCTAATAAGCCATGGGAATTGATATGTACCGGAATCAAGGGGGAATTATTAGGATACTTCATTATACTGGCAGGTACTAGTAAAACAGTACAATTGAAGACAAGTGAGGTAAGAGAGGAGATTGGAAAAGTAG
>CAZYXI010000049.1:0-6968 GCA_964651215.1 uncultured Candidatus Peribacteria bacterium | reverse complement strand
CATTGCTGGGTCGGACATCACCTTGGCATTGACTTCGTCGCGGTGAGTGCGCGATTCAAAGACGATAAACGCGAATACCACCGTTTCCCCCTTATTTGCTTTTGCCATTGTAGGGAATGCAAAAACCACATGCTCTGGTGTTGCATCATCCAGCAGACATTCTTTATAGTCTAGCGCGCCGTATTTCATCCATGTTTTTGCGCCGAGCTCCGCCATTTTGCGGTACTCGGGCAAATTCTTTTCGGGAATCGTGATGACGAATCCGTCGACGTATTTGGCCATAAAATGTTTAGAAAAAGAAATTATCATTCCCCGATCTAAGCTTTTTGTCAGAGTTCGGGAGCGTGGTAATTGATCATCCAGTGGATACCGAACTTGTCCTCAAAGCTGCCGAAGTAGTCTCCCCAGGGTTGGTCGGCCATGGGCATTTCTATTTGACCGGCATCGGAAAGTGCATTGAATATCCGGTCGGCTTCGGCTTTGCTGTCGGGATGGAGTGAAATATTCACATTATTGCCTTTTACTAGGTTCTGTCCTAGTGAAGGGAGTGTATCGCTGGCCATAAGCGCGATGTCTTTGCCAATCGGCAGGCTGATATGCATGATTTTGTTTTCATCCGATTTCGGGATGGCTACGCCTTCCATCGGCATATCTTTGAAGCGGATAATCATGCTGAACTCTCCGCCGAAAACGGATTTGTAAAAGGTAAACGCCTCTTCGGTATTGCCCGCGAAGTTGAGATAGGGGTTGAGCTTGATCATGAAATATTCGAAAAAATGAAAATTTGACATTAGCTTATTGTTCTTCGAAAGCCCGCTGTAATTCCGCAAGATCGAACTTTTTCATTTTTAGAAACGCCTCCGTTACCCGTGCCAGTTTTTTTTGGTCCGGATCTCTCATCATCTTCTCCATCTCTGTCGGTACGATCTGCCACGAAAGTCCATATTTGTCTTTGAGCCAGCCGCATTGCTCCGCTTCTGGCACCGCCGAGAGTTTGTTCCAATAATAGTCGATCTCCGCCTGCGTTTCGCATCGCACCATCAGCGAGATTGCTTCGCTAAATGCAAAATCGTGCATTTTCGTACTCCCATCCATTGCCGCGAACCACTGATCTTGCAGCTGAAAATCGGTAAACATGATCGAACCTCCTTTATTCGGCTCCATGCCGGCAGGATAGCGAGCAATGGCACCACGTTTTGTTTGTGCTGAACTTGCTGCAGGTGTGTTTTTAAAAATAGACAAATAAAAATCCGTCGCTTCTTCTGCCTGGTCGCAAGTATCTGTAACAAAAAGCAGCGATGGAATAATAAGCGGACGGTCTTCGCCCTTGGGGTTTGTAAGAATCAACTGCCACGAAAGTCCGTACTTGTCCTGAATCCAGCCGTACCGCTCGCTGAAGGGATATTTGTCGAGTGGCATCAGCACTTTTCCGTCTTGCGAAAGCTTTTCCCATACCGCGTCGATCCGCGTCTTCGCATCTTTATCCTGCGATGGGTCAAAATTGACCATAAAAGATATTGACGGATTGAATGTGAAGATGGGTCCCGCGCTGATCGCCATAAAGGAAAAACCCCACAGTGTAAACGCTACGAGATCGCAATCTCCTGATGGCGTATTCTGAAGTGTGGTGATGTTTGTGACCGCTGAATCCGGGAACAGGGAAGTATAAAATTTGGCCGCCTCTCGTGCCTCTTGATCAAACCAGAGATGGGGGATGATTTTTTGCATACCGGTCGAAAAAGAGAAGTTGCCGAACGAATCCGAATTATTGTTTAAAAACTCATCTCAATATTTCTGTGTCGACCGTATTCTTTGAGGCGAATTTCGTCAATGCGAAAAAATACTTTCGCTTGAGCAAACTGGTAGACTGCTTGGTATAGTCCGATGCACTACTGCACTACCTTTTCACCGTGTCCTCCCGTTTGGACAGACACCGACCCTGCAGGACTCGATCAACTTTTGGTGATGATTCTGTCGCGCGTATAAAGCCCTGCAGGGGTAAGATTTCTGTTCCAAATTTCTATCGATGGACAATCTGCCGTTCTCGCAGCATGGCGAACAAAACCGGTAATACGATCAGCGTGAGCAGAATGGAGGTGATAAGTCCGCTCACCACCACGAGGGCGAGTGGTTTTTGCACTTCGGCGCCGACTCCGGTAGCAAAAAGCAAGGGTAGCAGACCGATAACCGAAGTAAATGCCGTCATCAATATCGGTCTGAGGCGCAGCATGGCGCCTTCGATCACGGCTTCGTGGATACCGAGCTTTGTAATCGGCAAGGCGGAAAATGGGGCATGATCGTCATCAGCATCAAGATCAGCGCGGATGTTGAACTTTTTACGGAACGCATCTTCGAGATACACCATAATCACCATGCCGGTTTCGACCACATTGCCAAATAGCGAGATAAAACCGACCCAAACCGCGACCGAAAAGTTGAAGTCCGTTACGAAGAGAGCGATGATCCCACCCACGAGTCCTAATGGAATACTGAGAAAGACGATTGCCACCAACCCCAGATCTTTGTACGTGACGAACAGGAAGACGAAGATGGTCAAGAGCACGAGTGGGACGATGATCATGAGACGCTCTTTGGCACGCAATTGGTTTTGGTATTGCCCTGCCCATTCGAGACGATAGCCGTCCGGCAGTTGCAGATTTTGCTGCAAATGAGTTTGCGCTTCTTCGATAAATGAAACGAGGTCGCGCCCACGCACATTCAGTTGGACTGCCGAACGGATCACGCCGTTTTCACTATTGATCACCGCGGGTCCGTCGATCAGTTCGATGTCTGCGATACTCGAGAGGAGAACATTGCTCCCATTGGCCCCCATAAGCGAGAGAGACTTGATATCGTCGACATCTTGCCGATAATCTTGCTTGAGACGCAATTCGACACCGTAACGTTCGCGTCCTTCGATTGTGGTCGTCACGAGCTTACCGCCGACTCCTGCCGCCACCAAGGAGAGTGCTTCGCCTTTGGCAATACCATGTTGCGCAAGGAGTTCATCGCGGAAGCGAATATCCAGATAGCGCAGACCCATCGTGCGAATGGCGGCGGTACCGGATGCGCCAGGGATTTCGCCGAGCAAGTTTTCGGCAGCGATGGCGAGCTCTTCCAGTTTGATCGGGTCATCACCAAAGATCTTGAGCCCTACTTGCGAACGAATGCCGGTGCTGAGCATGTCAATGCGTCCGATGATCGGCTGTGTAAATCCGTTCCACAAGTTGTCTGTCTTGATGGCACTGTTCATTTCGCGGATCAGGTCTTCTTTTGTCATACCCGGACGCCATTCGGATTTCGGCTTGAGTGTGATAAATGTCTCGAGCATAGCCAGCGGCGCCGGATCGGTGGCAGTATCGGCTCGCCCCGCCTTACCCACCACTTGGGCGACTTCGGGAAAGCCCGCCAAGATCCGGTTTGTCATCAAAAGGAGCTCTTCGGCACGTCGCTCGGATACGTCCGGAACCGTCATCGGCATGTACATGATCGCCCCCTCATCAAGCGGCGGCATAAACTCGGATCCGATCCGCGTCATAAGTACGCCGCCAAGCACCAACAAGCCGATAGTCATTGTGATAGTGATCTTCCGGAAAAGAAGCGCATGTTCGAGCAGTGGTCGATACCATGCCTGCAGCCGTCGCACGAGAGGAATCTGATCGTCGCGTTTGAATTTGTCTTTTAGCAACAAGACACAAAGTGTCGGCACCAAAAACAGAGCCGCGATCAAAGCGCCCAGCATCGCAAACATGTTGGTGTATGCCAGTGGGCGAAAGAGTTTGCCCTCCATTCCCTGCAAAAAGAAGATCGGCACAAAAGAGAGAATGATGATTGCGATTGCAAATACAATCGGCTTTGCGACTTCGAGTGTGGCACGACGAATAATGCGAATACGCTCGATAAGTGTGCGTGGCGATTGCTCACACATTTTTTGATAAATATTCTCGGTGATCACGATGGCGGCATCGACCATGGTACCCACTGCGATCGCAATGCCGCCGAGACTCATGATATTGGAAGGGATTTTGAAGACAAACATAAACAAAAAGGTGAGAAGCACCCCCATGACAAGAGAAACCGATACCACTACCGTAGAGCCAAAATGCCACAAAAAGAGCCCCAGAATGACGGCGGTGATGATAAGTTCTTGCACCAACACATTTTGGAGCGTTGCGACCGCCGACCGGATCAGCGAAGTACGATCATAGAAAGGGACAATCGATACCCCCTCCGGCAAGGTTTTTTCGAGCTCCTCAATGCGAGCTGTGACACCCGCAATCACTTCGAGCGGATTTTTGCCGTAGCGCATCACGACAATGCCGCCGACCGTTTCACCGTTTTCATCTGCCAATATTCCTCGACGAAACTCGCCGGCGACACGCACCTCACTCACGTCTTCGAGTAGAAGCGGGGCACCGTCAGCTTTTTTGCCGATTACCAAAAGTGCGATATCCTGTGGTGAGGCAAAAAAGCCGCTCCCCTGGATGGCGATTTCATTATCACCCGTATCGATCACCCGTCCCGAAACATTGTTGTTGGCAACCGCAATGCGCTCGGACACCATTTGGAGTGAAACATTATACTGCGCCAACTTGATCGGGTCGATGGTCACCTGATAGGTTTTGACATGCCCGCCAATCGAAGCGACTTCGGCGACATCCGGTACCGCTTGGAGCGCGTAACGCACCTGAAAGTCCTGAATCGAGCGCAGTTCGGTCAAGCTATGGCGATCGCTTTGAAGTGTGTACATAAAGATCTGCCCCAGTCCCGTAGCATCCGGTCCGATCATCGGCATCACCTGGCTGGGGAGCTGGCGCCGGATCAGATTGAGTCGCTCGGAAACGCGATCACGCGCAAAGTAAATATCCACACTATCTTCAAAGATCACCGTCACCATCGAAACCCCCATCTGCGACATGGCGCGGACATCGCGGACACCGGCGAGCCCCTGCATTCCCACGGTAATCGGATAGGTGATCTGGTCTTCAATATTTTTGGGATTTTGCCCCTGCCATTCAGTCATCACCACGACTTGGTTTTCGGAAAGATCGGGGAGTGCGTCCATGGGGGTGCGCAGGACTGCCATCACCCCCAAAGCAGCAAGTACCAAAAAGGCAAGGATGGTCAAAAAGCGATTTTGGAGCGCGGCAACGATCAAGTGGTTCATTGTTGTGGTGGCGAAAGAAAGATGTCAGGCGGATCGAGGATGATCTGAGTTGTTTCTGAAAGCGCTCCCGTCACCTCGGCGAATTCGCCTTCTTCTGCCAAGACATTGACGGAAAGTCGTTGTGGCTCGGCAGCCTCACTCAGAACCCAAACAAAGTTTGCGCCATTTTCGCGCTCGATGGCGGTCGCCGGCACTCGATACACCGGAGCTTCGCCGGTATCGATGCGCACGCGCACGCTGGTATTGTGAGGAAGGTTTTGCTCGTCAGCGACTTTGGCGCGAACCGTAAAGGTATGGGTCGCACTATCGAGCTGAGGACTGATGCGCGTGACCTCGGCGGTAAAAACCTCGTCTGCGTTTTCGAGCATGAGATATTCCAACACATCACCAACCGCAATGGATTCGGCGAAGTCTTCGGGGAGACCGAATTCGATTTCGCGTTTCGCTTTTTCGGAAAGTGTTGTCCGAACATCGACCAACTCAAAAGCCGGCATTGACGGCATGGTCGACTCTCCTACTTGCAAAAAGCGTTTGGAGACAATGCCGTCAAATGGTGAGCGGATTTCTTGGTGACCACTGGCGGCTTGCTCTTTAGTATAGGAAGCGCCCGCAATTCCGAGCGAAGTTCGGGCACGCTCGATGGCTTGGGTTTGCTGAGCACGCACCAATTCGAGGTTTTTTTCGGCAATCGCAACCTGACTCTTGAGTGCCTCGATCTCGGAAGTCTGGAGTGATTCGGCGGTTTTAACTGCGCTTTCGGAAGTTTGCGTTGCTTTTGCTCGATCGGATTCGATGACCATCACCGCTTGTTCAGCAGCGGCGAGCATCTGAGTTTGGGTCTGCACTTCGGCTTCAAGAGTGACGGTTTGTTCGTTTTCTGTAGCGAGTGTGACGGCAAATGCGGATTTGGCATCTTGATATTTTTCTTCTTGTCGCAACAGAAGTTCGTGCGCCGCTTGGGCTTTTGTGAGCATCGAAGCGAGCAATGCTTGTGAAACATTTTGGCTATCGCGCGAGGCACTCAGTACCGTTTGCAATGAATCGAGCAACTCATTTGCCAATTGGTTAAGAGGAGCAATGGCATCTTTTTTCGCTTCAGCAGAAAGCGTAAGAAAGTTTGCCTCGGCATTACGAAAATGGTTGTAGCGATTCGTCATTTCGGTTTTGGCGGCTTGATCGTTAAATCCGAATTCGTAGGGAAGCTCGGTCTGCTGTAAAGCACGATAGCCACCATTCGCAGTACGCTCGCGTGTCTCGATGCCGACATCGGCAAAGATCTGTTCAGCGGTTTGACGAATATGGGTAATTGCTTTTTCGAGTTGATCGAGCGCCTGAGTTATATCCGTTTCAGCGCGCAGGATCTTTTGTTCGCGGTCGGATTGCTGACTGACAAGCTTGGTGCGAGCAAGCTCAAGGGTGGCTTTTGCCACTTCGACCTGTTGCATTGCTGCGGCGTATTTTTCTGCCTGACTGGAAATGGTCGTATCGAGTCCGGTGTTTTTTTCGGCAATGGTCGCTTCGGTGTTCCGCATCGTATTTTGCAAGGTGATCCGTTTGTCCGCGAGCATCTGTTCGGCTTCCGCGATACGGGCGGCCGCCACTTGTTGCGCCATTTCATAATCCGAAGAACTTTGCGCCACATAAGCGCCACGCTCATTGATGGCAGCACTGCTTTGTCCTTCGACACCGCGTGGCAACAAGACTGCCACCACTTGGTCTTTGCGCACCGGATCACCGATATCGACCAAAACATCTGCCACCACACCGTCGCGGCGCGGATAGATATTGGCAGTTTCGTTGG
>CAZYXI010000048.1:0-7004 GCA_964651215.1 uncultured Candidatus Peribacteria bacterium | reverse complement strand
CGAGATGAAAAAGATGGAAGCGGAAGAAACCGGCAATCCTCAGTTGGGGGTGTGATGCACTGCTTGATGCTTTATAATCACAAATTGAGTGAAAAGGAATTGTGCTACTTTTGTTATTTTTGCATTTCACTCTCAAGAGCGCTGCGCATAACTTCCACCGGGGCGGCTTTGCCGGTCCAGATGGTAAATTGGCGAGTGCCTTGATAAAGGAGCATGGTTTCGCCGGTGATAATATCTGCTCCCGCTGATTTGGCGTCGGCAAGAAATTTGGTCACCAAGGGGTCGAACACGGCATCGAAGGCGATACCGGAAAATCCCTGCCAAAAATCTGCAGACACCGGACTTTTGCATGCCTTGAGACCGACCGATGTCGAATTGACGATCAGGTCAAAAGATCGAGATTGTACGTTATCAAGTTCGGTCGCTTCCGCTCCGAATTGTGTTGCGAGCTCCTCTGCCCTCGAACGAGTCCGATTGGCGATCGTCACTTCGATCCCCTGAAGTCGCAAGATAAAGACGATCGCCCGAGCGGCACCGCCGGCGCCGATGACGAGCGCTTTTTTGAGCGCCGTAACATCGGGAGCATGCGACTCGATCGCTTGCCAAAAACCGGGGGCATCGGTGTTGTCGCCCCACAGGCGTTCGTGCTGCCAATAGACGGTGTTGACCGCTCCGATGGCACGTGCCGTGGGAGTGATTTCGTCCAGCAAAGGGATGATCGATTCTTTGTGCGGGAGTGAGACCGCAAGACCATTGATCGGCTCATCGCGGACTTGCGCGATAAAATCCGCCAATGCTTCGGGAGCAATATTGAAGCGGTCGAATGTCGCATTGATGTTATGTTCGCGAAATGCCGCCAGTTGCATCGGCGGAGACAAGGAATGTATGACGGGATGAGCGACTATTCCATAGCGCCAAGCACCGTGCCATTCCTCTGTCAATCCGCCGGCTTCAAGCTGCCAAAGAGACATTGGTCTGAAATAAAATTCCGCTTCCTTTTTTGAAAACTTTCCGCTTCAGGGATGGTTTTCATCGTATCTCTTGCGACTTTCGACTTGCCACTCGTCAATGCGCGATCGCCTCCGAACGAGTCTCGCGGAAGACGACGACTTTGATCTCGCCCGGATAAGTAAGTTCTTCCTGCAAGCGATTGGCGATATCATCCGCCATTTTTTTCGCTTCGAGGTCGTTGACGTCCTCCGGATTGACGAATACCCACATGTCGCGACCGGCACTCATCATGTAGCACTTTTGTACGCCCTTGAATTCTTTTACAAGTTCTTCTTGTTGCTTCAAGCGCTTGATGTACATCTCGGTCGCATCGCGGCGCGCACCCGGACGGCTTGCCGAAATCGCATCCGCCGCTTGCACGAGATACGCTTCGACACAGAGTTTTTCGACATCTTCGTGATGCGCTTCCATCGCGTTGATCACCAATGGATCGAGCCCGAATTTGCGTCCGATCTCACCGGAGATGATGGCGTGTTTGCCGCCGACTTCGTGACTGACGGATTTGCCGAGATCGTGAAAGAGTCCTGCCATCTTGGCACGTGTCGGATCGGCTCCGATCTGATTGGCGAGTTCTTCGCACAAAAAGCCGACTTCCATCGAGTGCTGCAGAACGTTTTGACCGTGACTGGTACGGAAGCGGAGTCGTCCAAGGATCTTGACGATCTCCGGTGGAATACCTGTCAGCCCCATTTCGTCCAAGGCTTTTTCGCCGAAATCTTTGATCATCTTATCGACTTCTTCGGTACTTTTGATCACGACTTCTTCGATCCGCGCCGGATGGATCCGCCCGTCTTCGAGGAGTTTTTCCATGGCGCGCTTAGCGATAAAGCGACGCAAGAGGTCATAACCGGTGATGATGATCACACCGGGAGTATCGTCGACAATCACGTCGACCCCGGTCAGCCGTTCGAAGGCATTGATATTGCGTCCTTCGCGTCCGATGATACGTCCTTTCATGTCATCGCTTTCGAGTTGGACGGTGGTCTGAGTCGCTTCGCTCGTGACTTCGGAGGCGTATTTTTGGATAGCTTGAGCGATGATATCGCGCGCTTTTTCTTCGACCGTTTCTTTGATGCGGTTGTCCGCCCGCTTCATGCGCGCGAGCAGTTCTTTTTCCTTTTTTTCTTCGACGATCTCATAGAGGCGCTCTTCCGCTTCGGATTGTTTCATCTTCGCGATCTGTTCGAGTTTGCTCACCTCTTCATCGATTTTGACCTGCAATTCATCGACTTTTTGCTTGAGGGCATCTTCTTTGTCGGAGAGTGATTGGCGTTGGCGTTCGATCTCTTTTACTTTTTCGTCCAGGTCTTGTTCGCGTTGTTCGAGACGGGCTTCTTGTTTTTCGACTTCTTGGCGGATACGGTTTGCCTTGTCTTTTGCGTCAGCGATGATGTCTTTCGAGCTGGATTCGGCGGAGAGCTCGATCTCGCGCGCTTTCTTTTCGGCGGCGTGGACTTGGGATTCGGCATCACGGACTTTTTTGGCGTTTTCGGCATCGAATTCGAGTTGCTTTTTGCGCAAGTCTTCACGCTTAAAAAAGTAACCGGCTGCCAGACCGAGCATCAATGCCGAGGCACCAAAGAGCAAAAGATGAGCGAGGGTAAAGTACGATTCGGTATCGGTGGGCATGGTTGTGAGGAGACAGAAAAGCTGTCCCTCAGCACGAATTACTTCGGTAGAAAGCTGATTGCTGCTGCGCTGTTATCCCGTAAATGTGAGGTGAAATTCTGCATCTTCAGGCAAGTCAGGAACAAAATAGATCAAACTTCTTCTCCGTTTCCGTACTGAGTGACAAGTGGAATATTTTCCGAAAAACAGTATCGCAGATTTGCTCAAAAACTGCAATCGGAAAAATCAAAGTCATGCAGCGATGACTACAATCGGATGTTATCCAAATATTCCGTGGGTTTCTTCCGGATAACCGGGATGAGGTTTTGAAAGCTCTTCGGTCGATGGATAACTATAAGTATTATAATACTCTTGCGGAGTCTTGCCGGGATGATCTCTTTCGTACTCGGAGACAGCGGTCCTAAGGATATTTTCGAACACTTCTGGTTTCTTGTCCATAATAAAATGGGCGATTCCACTCATTTTTTGTCCCAACTCCGGCGCTGAGTTCGGCAGCATTTCTTCCGGCATATTATATGTGCTATGCAGGTAGTTGCGGACATCTTTGATGATATCGGGAGTGATCACGGATTTTTCTCCGTTTTTGTTGATGATGGCAAACAGGTTTGGATCAAGCTGTTGAATAATATTATTGTTCGACTTGATAAATTCCAAAGTGGTCTTTTTCTTGCTGCAATAATTCGATTTTTCACGCGGCTCAGAACGCATTTCGGTGTCACTTCCCGTGTACGTGTCACGCACGAACGATTGGCCGTAATAATCTTTATGGTTATATCGACCGCTATAAATGGAATTAAAATGGAACACATATTCGATATGGGCGGCGATCTGCTCTTTGAGAAAGGCTTTGTTTTGAATGTGACCTGATTTTTCTTCGCGTGCGATTGTGGTAATACGCATCAAATGCCCGGCGATGACATTGGGGATACCGGTCTTCGGCAAGCGACCGGAAGCCCCGGCATTGGTCGCCAGCAAAAACTGCGCCGTACCGGCATCCCCGATCGAACCGGCGATCATCGCCCAGTCGTGGTCGAGCGTCTTGTCAGAACTACTTTTGCGCATGCGCTCTTGGACCTGTTTGTTACCGAGAACCTCCGTAAAAAACCAATCTTTAAAGTTCTCCGGCATATCACCATCTCTTTTTGGCGCAAAGAGATTCGCGATCTGTCTGATCTGATTGGAGGTGGGGTTGACACTCGTAAACCAGTTCGTCATCGGGTATTGGTTCTGGTATTTGGAATCGAACTGCGTCACGCGCTCCATATTGAGGATCCCCAGATTGACACCTTGTAAGATCCACCAAAAGACTTTGATCGGCGTACTCTTGTTGACGTTGATGGCGGCATCGATATACATCTCAAAACGATGCGGTGATACTTTTTTACGTCCACTGCGTTTATCGATGATCATCTGCCGCACGATGGCATCCATGTGGTCAAGGTTTTGATTCGCTTCTTCCTTGTACTCCTGCTTGGTACTTTCGAACGCCCCCGCATTTTTTCTGTCCAAATCTCGAAAAAAATCGTTGTCGTACAAAATACCGCAGGCGCGCTGAAACTTAGACCGGAGGAATTCCGGATTGTCTTCATCGGTCGGAAAGAAGCGGATGGAGTCTTGATAGCGTTCGAATGCTCGCCAAATGCGACGATCGTTCCAGTCGATGGCACCACGCTCGGAAAGCAGATAAAGACACGCCTTGAGCTCGTCCGTATTGGAAGAGCTGTCGACACGTTCCATGATCTGCCAACTGTCTTTGTTGCTCAGCTGTTCCTTGTAGGCATTGACGGCATCGGTCTCGCTTTTTTCTTTGACGTTGTCGAATTCGTTGGCAAGCGGTGGAATGAGCTTCTCGAAGATCGCCTTGCCCGCCAGACCGGCACGGCGCTTGGAATTTCGCTCGTGTCGTCGCTCGATAAATTCTTTGGTAGTGGAAAACAGGGTCTTAAAATCCCCCAACGCCAAAAAGGTGGTATTATTCCACAACTCTTTCATGGGATTGACCTCTTCGGTATAGTTGTAGGCGATTTCCGCCAACTCAGCGTCGAGCACCTTTTCATGATCTTTGAGCGCACTCATCAAATCAGCGAAGATCTGGTCGACATCGATATTTCTTCGTTCATCTTCACTCAGACCACCGATTTCTTCCAGCTGCTTTTCGGCATGCTGCAAAATATCATGGGTAACATTTGTGTAAGCCTGACGCTTCTTTTTATCAAAGGCCTTGAAATTTTGTATGGTGTCCAGTTTTTTGAGGATCCGACGCCGACGTTGATTATATTGAAAGGCAAAAGTATCCGGGGTTTGTGCTACAAACTTGATGTCTTCGATCGCTTGCTCATCGACCGTCTTGTACGAAAGGCGCTCTCCCGCGTTCCACCAACCGGCTCGCACGCTGTTTTGCGAGAAGAGTTCACTTGCCTTTGCGAGAGTATCATTTTTGAAATTCTCTAAAATTTCGCGATTCCGAGACTTAAAAGCTGCCAACTCAGCCGCTTCATTCGAATCTTTCGGATCAAGCAGCGACTCGGAAAAGACATAGGCGAGGAACTCTTTTTTGCGATCTTTGTAACTGAGACTTTTGTTGCCATTCATCTTGCGATACCGCGCAAGAAATTTTTGGTAAAAGTCTTCAAATCCCTGCCCATTGTTTTTGAGTTCGTCATAGAGCTTTTCCGAAGGTCGATACCGCGATGCTTGGTCGATGGCATGCAAGCCCTCGTGGCGCAGGACTTTCGCAAGAAAACCGGAATCACCTTCCCAGACCGAGCGCTTGACCCGAATTTTAAAGCCGGTGTCGGTGACCTCAAAATGGGCATTTTCCTTTATTTCGCCATCCGGGACGATGTCGAAGATCGACTTGCCATCGAGTCCTTTCAGGTTTTGCAAAAAACTTTTATCGGGCACATCTGTACCATTGATCCATTTCGCAAACTCGCCCAATTGTGAAAGATGTTCGGTGACCTCTTGCCTTTCAATATCCGATTTTTGCGCCAGATTTTTCTGAAAAATCGTCTCATTGATCACGTCGTGCGCACCGGATTCTTTGAGCCGGAGCGCGTCTTGTTCCCACATGCTCCTTTTGACACGCACTTTGCCATCAGTCGATGTTTCAAAACCGGATTCGTCCGTGATGGAATCATCCTCGACGACTTCGACTGTGCCGTTCTCAGTCAGTGCTTGTTTGCGTGCTTGCGACAAGGTGCCGTTATTCAGGTTATACCCGTCGATGAGTGCAGAGGTATCTTTCAGGATCTGCTCTCGTGATGGCAGACCATCCGGAAAATTCTTCTTCGTCAACGCGATACTCGTCTCGAGAGCGCGAGTGCGCGAAGCGATATCCGAGCGGTCTTCGGCGGCATTGCCAGCAGCTTCCAGCAGATTCATGAGCGCCAGTGCTTCGGATAAATAATTATTGATGCTTCGTGCTTTCTGCTCCTCAGCCAAATATTGCTTTTTTTCGGATTCATCAGCATCGGGAGGCGGAGCCAATGTTTTCATGTCATAGATCGGCTTGAATATTGTTTTCATATCCGCCATCTCGTCATGGATGGTTTCGATCTGATCCGGTTCGATTTCAAACAGCTGCAGTCCCTCTCGCCGCAATTGTTCGTAACGCTCGTAGAGCTGCTTGTCTTCGATCGTCTCCCCTTCCGCGATCTTACCGATATTCGCATTGCTACTTGTGACCGTGCGCTTTACTTGCTCCGCAACGCTTTGCACAATCGCCCCTTTGACACTTTTGAGACGGACAAAGTCACGGAAAAAATCGTTGTCCTCTACAGTCTCTGCGTATTGCTCAATACTTTTGCTCTCGGTATATCTGTGAATTGCTTCACGGATAAAATGATTGTGGCGCATGGAATTCCCCTGCTGAAGCCCCTCGGCGAGTGCCGTGCAAGGCTGAGCCAAAACGCGTTCGGCTGCAGGAGATCGTTGTCCATCTCCGGGTATTTCGTAACCCCATTCCTCTGCATAAGACAGATACTGTTGAAGAGGGTTATCGAGTGCCGCTTTTTGTGCCGCCTGAGCATGCTGCAAAATTGCAGAAATGACTTGCGTGACTTCCGGCGGTATCGCCTCTTTTTCGATCTCATTCTTAGGCGTATCGATTCGCTTGTGCTCTTTGTCGGAATACTGGACAAAGACGGTTTTATCTTCAATCTTGCGCAATTCTTCAAGGGTGTGGAAATCATCATGATTCCCATTGGCGATTCGCAAAGCGGCATCTTGATACCGGATTCGATATGACAATGCTCGCAGTCCGGATGCATCATCTGGATTTTTTGAGTAATCGCCTGCATAGGCAAGAAGCCCTTCCTTACGCAGTCCATGGACGGCAATCAGTTGTTGGAATCGAGCACTGA
>CAZYXI010000047.1:0-7006 GCA_964651215.1 uncultured Candidatus Peribacteria bacterium | reverse complement strand
AAACCATTCGTACTTGTTGATCTCGCCTCGCAAACTACGCGAATCGGTCGCGGAGAACGTGACTTTGGAATCGACTTCGATCCGCAGCGTCGATGACTCGGGATCGGTGATCTCGGGCAGGGTAGTGATGGTGGCGGAAACGACATTTTGGTCCGGTTCGGTGGTCCGGATCGAAGTCGTGAAGGTTTCGGTATTGTTGTTCGTGTACCAAAGCGTGACCGAGACTTCGTACTCGCCGATCTCTTGAAAGGTGTGCGATGTGAGCGGACTTGTCGTCTGATCATCGATGGCGAGATCGCCGTCAAAATCCCATTCGTAGGCGCTGACATTGGAAGGCAAAGCGAGGGCGGTCGCGTCGAATTCGACTGTAAGCGGGATCGCGCCCGAAGTGACATTGGTCTGCAATCCCCCGCCCGGGATCGAAAAAGCAAAGGTCTTTTCGATCAGATCCGTTCCTTCGTTGATGCCGGAAAGTTCGAGCTGCACGCGGATCTCATGCTGACCGGAACGCTGAAAACGCGGAGTCACGCGCAGTTCGGAAATATTTTTGTCAAAGCGCCCCGTGCCGACATCCCACGCAAGCGACTCGATCGTATAGCCGCGACTTTGATAATACTCGATGATCTCTTCGGCGGAGAACGTCAGGGTTTCGGGTGCGTTTAGTTCTGCAGTGATCTCGCCGGGCAAAGGCGGGAAATAAGCGGTTTCTTCGTAGATCATAAAAATATCGTTCTTCGCGGAACTGGGAGCGGCATAGAGCTTGTCGACAAAATTGTACATGCCGAACCACGCGAGCACAGTGACAAACTGGAGTCCGACGGAAACAAGTGCGAAGACAAACGCAGCGGTGCGTTTTTGTTTGTCGCGATTATGGGAAAAGCCCAAAAACAACGCGATCGTGACGAGCAGCAACAGGATCACCGAAAAGAACCCGAAGCTGATGTTAACGAGGTCGATCAAAAAGCTTTTGACGGTATCTTCGTTCTGTCCAAAAAACTGCAATACGGGGTTGATGCTGCCCGGTTGATTGATGGAAAGCGAGAGGATCAGCAGCGCGACGACGAATAAAAACAAGAGAAAAGTCGCCGCAAAGAGGGCGATCGCCGAAATCCGTCCCTTTTTCTTGGGAGGCTTACCACTCGGAGCATTGCCAAAACTGGTCTGAGTATTTGGCTGTACCTCGCCGTTTTGCTCTTCTTGCAGCTTTTGCAGGAACAGGCTTTTGTCTTCGTCACCGGAAGGTGTCATGACGATCAGGAATAATATTCTCTGTATTATACCGTTTTTTGGCTCAGAATGAAAGGTTTCCGACAAAAAAAGACTCCGAAATCGGAGCCTTTTTCTTATGCATTTTGCGAACTGAAAGCATCACTCACAAGACCGAGACTTCATCAAAATCGAATTCCGGGGGGGCGGTGGATCCTTCGATCGGGGTAAAAGTCTCTTGCAGACGGAGTGTTGCGGCGATCGCTTTGAGAAATTTGGTGAAATCGATCAGAAGTCCATCGGTCGGAAACGCCACACGACCGGGAGTATCCGAGACCATCAAAATGCCATTGGCAGTAAATGCGATCGGCACGGTATCAACGACTTCGCTCTCCCAGGTCTCGGGGTCGAATTCGGTCACTTCGTAGTCGTCGGCAATGGTCAGACTGCTGTTGATCAAAGTGATCTTCAGTGGCGAGGTATTAAAGCGTACGGAGAGATCGACGCGTGCCAAGACTTCCGGCCACGTTGCGACGAGTTCGGCATTGGCAGCCCCAAGTTCGGCGCGTGCGGCTTCGACTTCCGCTTCCGCGAAGCCCAATATTTCGAGCAGTTCGGCGAATGCTTCGAGACGGATCGTGTTTGGATCTTGCGTAAGCGTGATGAGATATTGACTATTCGATTTGCTGAGGGCAAAGAGTCCGCTATCAAGCGCGATCCGCAGCATTTCGGTCGCGAAGGTGCCGTAGTCGTCATAGACGGCGAGCGACGCTTCGAGCTGGGTGCGCAGCATAACGATCGCTGGCTCGTCACCGGTCATACTGGCGATCGCATCGGCAAAATCGATCATGATATATTTGTCGCTGAAAAATTTGGTGAGTTCAAAATAGCCCTCCGCCATATCTTTGATATTGAGGTCCGAACCATCTTCGGAGATCTGCAGGTCGAGATCACGGATGCGCGACCAGACGGTCTTGGTGGCAAATTCGTAATAGCCATCGCTGCCGAAGGTCATTACTCCCGCAAGCGCAGGGATCGGCTCGGGAAAGACCGTTGCCAGCAAAGATGTATTGAAATCGAGAGTGAAATCCGTATGGGACTCCCAGTCCTGATTGCGATTGATATATTCGATGACGGATTCCGCCGTTACGACCTGTCGGTCGTCTACCGTCACCGTGACGGTCGAAGAGCCGTCGGCTTCAAAATCGTTGCCAAAAGTCGCCGCAAAAGCAGCCAAAAGCTCGGATCGGTCACTCGCCTGGGCGCCGATCGGAAAGCTCAGCACGAAAACAAGCGAAAGTACGGAAATGAAAGATTTCATAAAAATGGAAAAAGACAAGATGCAATTTACACCATAATCACAAATTTTTTCAAATTAAAAATCCGGAAGTCTGCGCCTCGACCATGGCGGCAAATTCGCCACGCTGTTTGACGAGAGTGGCAAAATCGCCCTGTTCGATGATCTTTCCTTGCTCAAGGACCAAGATCCTGTCCGCCTTTCGGATGGTGCTGAGGCGGTGCGCGATGATGAATGTCGTCCGACCTTGCATCAGCAGATCGAGTGCTTCTTGCAACTTTTTTTCGGTAACGGCGTCGAGTGCACTGGTCGCTTCGTCAAGCACGAGGATGGGCGGATCCTTGAGGATGACACGTGCGATCGCGATGCGTTGCCGTTCGCCGCCGGAGAGTTTGACTCCCCGTTCGCCGACGATCGTCTGCAAGCCATCGGGAAGCTCGGAGATAAACTCCCAAGCGCGAGCTTTTTTGGCAGCTTCGATCACTTTTTCTTCGCTCGCATTCGGATCCCCGATCAGGATGTTCGCGAGCACCGTATCGTGAAACAGCAGATTTTCTTGGAACACCATGCCGATGTTCTGCCGGAGGGAATCCTGCGTGACGTCGCGGATGTCGATGTCATCGATCAAAATCGTGCCCGTTGTCACTTCAAAAAATCGTGAGAGCAGATTGGCGATCGTCGATTTGCCGGCGCCGGTGTGACCGACTAGTGCCACGACTTGACCGGGCATTACGCGAAAAGAAATATCTTCCAGCGCATTGCGCATGCCGTCATGCGAAAACGTCACATTTTCAAATTCGACTTGTCCTTGGACATGTGGCATTACCTTGGCATCCTTGCTGTCGGTAATATCATGCTTTTCATCCAGGACTTCAAAAAACTCTTTCAGTCCGTGATAGCGCCAAAATACATCGATCGTCTGCCACAAGAGCATTTCGAGCGCGTGAAGCAGCAGTGCGGCAAAGCCGATGAACATCACGATATCACCGACACTCGCGAGATCGCGGAAATAGAGCAGGCTTCCCACACAAAATATCGAAAGGAAGATGAGCGTATGCGCGATCCGTGCTAGCACCACCAAGAACGCCCACCAATTCAGCAGCGGCAGTTGCAGACTGAGGATATTCTTTTGACTGGATCGGAAGCGTTCGAGTTCGTGACTGATACGGGTAAAACTTTTGACGATCGCGACGTTGCCGAGGGCATCGCCGACTTGACCGCTTTCTTGTGTATAGTAATCTTCGATCTGGGATTGCTTGCGATTCGTCCGGATCATCACCGGCAATGCGACCGCCAAAAACAAGATCACAAACACGATCATCGTCAGTCCCAAGTACCAGTTGAGCCACAAACAGAGCGGCAACAAAAAAAGGACGATCAGAATATTGGAAAAGATGCGACGATAGAATTCGAGCTGAACCCAAAAGATGGCATCCGAACCGCGTGTGAATTTTTTGAGTGATTTGCCGCCTTGCGTATCGGCATGAAAACGCAGCGAAAGCTGCATGGCATGATCGAAATACCGTCTCCGCAAAAGGTGAAAACTCCGATGCGCCATGCGATCGGCGCCCAAAGATACCGCGCTGCTGACGAGCAAGAGCAAGACTCCGACTCCCGCCCAAATCCCAAGCACGCGCGCCAGCGGCGCAAACGAATGCGGTTTGCCGGCTTCGTAGCCGACGAGGACATCAATTATCTCGCGAAAAAAGATCGGCTCGAGGAGTGACAATGCGACATAGATCACGCTACCGCACAGGAGGAGCCGTGCATGAAATCTGTTTGAGACTGCCGAAAGAGTGCGGAGGTAAAGCTTGAACACGAACAGGAAGATATTGTGAGCTCGGATTCTTGCTTTTTTTACGCTGGCTGACAAGGAAAAAACTCCACACAATCATTCCCCACAGACCTCGTCATTCCCGTGGAGGGTGTTGTTTCGGAGGAGATTCGGGAATCTTAAACTGGCTCAAAGGAATATCCATCACCATGCGCCATCATTGCCTACCCTCCCGTCATTCCCGATGTGGGAGCTGCTTTGGGTGGAATCGGGAATCTTGCTTGTCATGATGACAAATGACAAGAAGCAAAAAAGAGGTAATGTTTGTGAAGAACTCCCCCTTCAGTCCCCCTCTTTGAAAAAGAGGGGGAAGCTCCGCACAGAGTCACACTCAGCATCGGATACAGTGAATGTCTGATGTCCGAGAACTGAGATTCCCGATCCCCCTCCAAATCACAAACCTTTGTCGGGAAAGACGAGGCTGGTGGAGTTTGGCAAACACTACGTCAAACTATAAAGGAAGCATGCAAAGGCATGGCAAATGCTCCTCCTTGTCGATGTACGACCGTCAACTTTTTCGAACCGTCATGTCGTTCTTTTTCCTCTTTCGAAAGGCAAACGCTCCGACTCCGGAAAGGATAAGCAGCCCAAGCGCCAACGCCACCGGTCCGCTGCCGGCGGCATTCGGAGGCAAGGCGGCGTAATGAGTACCGGAGACTGCGGAATTATTGCCATTGCCGGCAGTACCGCCGATTTCTCCGCCGACTCCGACTGATGAATCCCCATTTCTGCCGCCGGCGATCCACGCCCCGTCACCGATCGGTGCGTTTGACTGCGCATACGAATATTGCGGTTGTGATCCGTTGCCATTGGCTGCCGCGTGGCGCCTGCCACCGGACGATTGTGAGTGCGAACCACTGCTGCCGGATGCAGGCGGATTATCGGCTTGCATCGAGCCGTTCTTCTCGATCATCACCGAAGTCTCCGCGGAAGAATTCGCCTGGCAGTCACCAAGGGTCGTCAAAGAAAAGTAATAGCGCATCCCCACAGCAAGATCTTCCGCCGGAAAGCGCATCGTCGGGATCACCGGCAATTCGATCGTCTTCGTCAGCATCCCCGGACGCGTACCCCAACGGAGCTCGAGGTCGGTCACGCGCGCATCATCGATCTTGTTCCAAGTAAAGAGAATGTTGCCATCGGCTTGCGGAGTCGCTGCAAAATCAGACGGTTTTTGGCAACTGTTTGGCGAATCCGGCGCGGCGGAATGAAGCGGTGCTTGCGAAGGTGCAGGAGTACTTTGTGATCCCCCACCACTGCTGCTTCCTCCCCCTCCTCCTCCGCCGCCACCTCCGCCGCTACTGCCGGAAGTCGTGATCGTGAGCGTAGTCGCTTGGGATGCAGCAGAACCGTTGCAGAGGACAAGGGAATAGATCCCCGGCGAGCCGACCGCATTTGCCGCGACCGACACGGTGGTTTTGGCACCGGCACAATCGCCCGCCGCGGTCACTACCGGAATATTCGTCACGGAATTGCCGCCATAGGTCACCGGAATCGCCGGACTCGCGCACGAATCGCGATGCAAGGTAACGGTACCGGTCCGATCCATGACAAAGCCAAGTCCCGAGAGTTGCCCGGCAATGACGGGATTGGGGGCGACCGAACACCAGGTGATCGAAGCGGTCGAACCGGACGGAGTGGATGCTGCGGTCACGGAAATCGATAATTGCGGAGAGCTGCCTGTCACGGCGGAAGCATCCGTCACGCAGACGACAAGCCGCTGATTCGTTCCGACGCCGATCTGACTTCCGGAAAGCGAAACGGTCTGTGGCGTATTGGCGGCAGTTATGGTGCCTTGCGCGACCACGGAATAATTTTGACACGAATCCTTGCGAACGGCGAAAGCACCTGCCTTGGAACTTTGGATCGAAAGACTGACATTTTCGTTGGCGGCGATCACCGAGCGTGACAAGGAAGCTGATACCGACGGACCGTCTTCCGCCGGAAAAACAATGCCGAACGAATCGGCAAGCGAAAGCACATTGGTATTCTGGACGTCATCCAAATAGACGCCGGATCCACCGCCAAGAAAGATCCCGGATTGATTGCCGCTGGTACGAGTCAGCGAAAACGAACCGACAAGGACATTGGCGGCATTGACCGTCTGGTCGGAAAAGAGGGTAAGCTCGATCTTGCCGGTGTTCGCATTGACACGATTGGTAATGACGCTGGCAAAAGCCCCCTCACTGATATCGATGGAACCGGTATTGATACGAAGTTCGTCTGCCGGATAGGTAAAGATCAAGTCGACGGAGCTGATATTGCGTCCGCCGGTATCGAGTCGCACAGAAGCCGTTGTGGAACCACCGGAAGCGATATCGGGGTCAGAGGCGGTGACCCAGATCTTGGCTTTTCCAGCCGCGGTCGATGGCGATGGTGTCGCTGTCGCCGGCGGCGGTGTTACGGTCGGAGGAGTCGCGGTCGCGCTTGCGGTAGGAGTCGCCGTAGGTGTAGGCGTTACAAACGGAGCGATCGAGATGGTTCTGCCACTGAGGCTGCCGACGACATCGCTATTGCCGGGATCGTTGAGGAGGATGTTGTTGAGCCCGGGCGTAAAGGCAATGGTGGCGTTCCCGCTTGTGGCGGTACTCCGTGCACGAAACGTGATCGTGCCGATCGTGGCACTGGCGGGGAGGGCTTGACCGGGGTTGCGGGCACGGACGATCTCGATC
>CAZYXI010000046.1:0-7047 GCA_964651215.1 uncultured Candidatus Peribacteria bacterium | reverse complement strand
TCATCGTGCAAGTGTTGTCGCTGCTCCGCTATTTTTGTGATGAAGCCAAGCACCCCTTCTCTCGCGAAGATATTTTGTTCCGCAGTCTTTACTTTCGCTGTTTCAGACTCGCACCGCGCGATATCGGTCGTCTCGCTCTTTGGCGTCGCCAAGAGAAAACCGAACGCTTTTTGAAGCAGATCCTGATGGACGAGACTGCGCTGAGGGAAATCGAGGGGATCTCCGATCCTAAGCGACTGCTTGCGATCGGCAAGACGATCGCCGAGCTCGAACAAGATTTTGTGGAATTCCCTCCGGTGCGGTTTTTGGAGATGATCTTGCAACAATGCGGCGTTCTGCGTCATATCGCCGAACACGCCGATCGTTCGTTCTTGCTTCGCGCATTGACGACCTTTCGCGGCTTTGTGCGAGAACTGTCGCAAAAAAATCCGGAGCTGAGCGTTGCGGCGCTGCTGGATGTGTTCGAACGGATGCAACGGCACAATATCAGCCTTCCGATCATGCGCATCTCCCATCAAGAAAACGGCGTGCATTTCGTCACGGCGCATTCGGCAAAAGGTCTCGAATTCGAGCATGTTTTTTTACTCGGCGTCGACAAAAACATCTGGGACAAAAAACAAGGTGATCGTGGTTTTTCGTTTCCAGATACCCTGACGCGCAGCAACAGCGGAGATTTTTTTGAAGAAAAACGCCGTCTGTTCTTTGTCGCGCTGACTCGTGCCAAACAGCATCTCGAGGTTTCTTTTTGCGAAAATGACCTCAACGGCAAAGAACTCGACCACTCGCAATTCGTGTCGGAACTTGCGGAGAAACTCCCGATCGAAAGCTGTCATTTTTCCGAAACAGAGGTCGATGACTATCAATTTGCACTCTTGCGTCCCCCACCGGAATCGGACACACCGCTTGTCGAAGCGGAATTTTTGCGACATCTGCTTGAAGATTATCGCATGAGCGCCACGCACCTGAATACGTATTTGGATTGTCCGCTCGCGTTTTACTTTCAGCATCTGCTCAAGATCCCGAGCGCACCCAATCCCTACGCGGCATTCGGTACCGCGATCCATGACGCGCTCGAGCAAGAGTTTCAGCAGGCGAAGCAAATCGGCTCGTATGGGACAGCGGACAAACTGATCGAGTTTTTTGAAAACGGGCTCAACAAGCATCGCTATGCCTTCGGCGAAGCGGAGTTCCAAAAATCATTGGCGCATGGAAAGTCCGTTTTGGCCGGGTATTTTGACCGTTTTCTCGCCGGCACCCCTGTTGCGGAAACGTATTCCGAATACCGCGTCAGCACAGAGATCGCCGGCGTTCCCGCGAGCGGTAATCTCGATAAGATCGAGGTACTTGAGGATGGGAGTATTCGCATCACCGATTACAAAACCGGCAATCCCTCCAATCCGAACACGAGTAAAAAACTCGAACGCCCATCTGACAAAAACAATTTTCTCGGCGGTGATTATTGGCGCCAAGTCGTCTTTTATACTTTGCTTTTGCAAAGCGATCCGCGCCACAAATGGGAGGTCGGTGAATGTGCGATCGATTTTGTCGAACCGCAGAAGGACGGTACGTATCTCAGAAAAACGTTTGTCGTTACAGAAGAAGACAAAGCGGTCGTCAGCGAACAGATCCGCGACAGCTACGTACGCATCCAAAAGATGGAATTCGGAAGTTGTCACAAAGAGGATTGCCATTGGTGCAACCTGCTTGCGCAAAGCTAAACCGCACCACAAAACAAGATCAGCCGGTCACGATACGGAGGATGTCGTTCCACGTGACGAGCACCAACAGTCCGATCAAAAGGAAAAAACCGGTGCCATGGATCACCGTTTCCCACTTCGCATTCGGTTTGCGACCGGTCACCATTTCGCCGATGATGAAGAGCAGTCGACCGCCATCAAGTGCCGGAAACGGCATAATATTGAGGACGCCGATGGAAATGGAAAGGATCGCCGCCAGTTTGAGGATCTCCGCAAGACTCCCGAGCGAAACGAATTGGTGGGTGATCTGAGCGATCGCCACCGGACCGCCGACATTATCCGGCACCGCAAGTTGGGTAAATATCTTCGCGACGACATCGCCCAAGAGCTTGACGGTAAAATACATCAGCCGCCCAAGTTCTTTGACGGCTTCCACCGCGGCGATATGGAGCGGATACTGCAGATCGTTCACTTTGATCACCCGCGGATTCGCCGAAAGCAGCAGCCCCAACTGATCCTTTTCGTCCGGCGCGACCAGTGCCACGAATTGCTTTTCGGCGATGATGTTTGCATTCTCGTCATATTCACGGCGCAAAATACTAAGGTGGAATTCTTTCCCCCGCAGCCCTTGATCCTTTACTTGCATAAAATCATCCGCCGTTTGCACGGCAGTCGTATCGATATTGGTGATAATGTCATCGGGTAGGATCTGAGCGCGCTCTGCGGGTGATCCGGCGATCACACCGCGCACATGCACACCGCTGTCATCGATTTCGAGTACACCGCTTTCGATGCCGGCCGGAATGTCCTTTTCGAGATCGATGAAGATCGGCTGCATGCCGAGAAACAGGGCAAAGGTGAGCAAGAGCCAGCCGAGGATAAAATTCATGATGACGCCGGCGGAAATCGCGAAAGCCCGTACCAAAAGTGGGCGATTGTTGAAGGCATGGGGATCTTTTTGCGCCTTTTTGTTGTCAGGATCGTCTTCACCGAACATCCGCACAAATCCGCCGAACGGGATCCAGTTGATGGAATAGATGATCTTGGACTTTTTGTTTTTCCAGCCCCACAGCCGCGGTGGCAGACCGAAGCCGAACTCTTCGATCTTGATTTTTCCCAAACGTGCCGCCCAAAAGTGACCGCCCTCGTGGATGAGGATGATCGCAGAAAAGATGACGAAAAAAACGATTGCGGTAAGGAGGTAATCCATTTGTGGTTTGAACAGGGAAAAAATCAGACTTTCATGACTTCCGCTTCTTTGTGTTTCGTCAGCTCTTCGATCTTGCCATTGGCATCATCGACATGGTTCTGAAGCTCTTTTTCGTGACGTTTGAGCTCATCTTCACTCAACTCGTCATTTTTGAGAGCGTCATGCGCCGTATGCCTGATCTGACGGATGGAAACACGTGCGTTTTCCGCCTTTTGGTGGACGACTTTGACGATATCCTTTCGGCGCTCTTCGGTGAGCGGCGGGATGTTGAGCCGGATCGCCGCTCCGGTATTGACCGGATTGAGCTTGAGGTCGGCGTTGTCGCGGATCGCTTTTTCGATAGCGGAAAGTTGGCTCTTGTCCCATGGATCGATCATGATCTCTTGCGGACCGGGGAGCGAAATATTCGCGACATGCTTGAGCGGCATGCGCTGACCGTACGATTCGACATGGATATCTTCGACGAGTGCCGCCGATGCCCGCCCCGTCTGCAAAGAAGCAAATTCTTTTTTGAGAAAATCAAAGACCTTTTCAAAATCATCGACGGCGGTTGCGACAGCGGAGTGCATATTTTTGAAGCAAAAAAGACATTCGCTCCATATTTTCTCAAAATTTGACAGAAAAAGAAAGGCGAATGTCGAAGACAAGCGGTTGATTTCTGCAGAAATTCAAGTAAAAATCAATTGGAATACCAAAAGAATACAACGTATACCAAACGAAATCCGCCGCGAGAAGCAGAAGATTTTTGAAGCAGATTTGCTCATCAAAATCGAATCTGTCAAAATCATGCGCGTGAATCTTGATTTTCTCTCCCTTCGGCAGACGATCGAGCAGAACGAAAAGCGCATTTTGGCGCCCTATGCTTGCCATGCGGCAGATACTCAAGGTCGCGAATACGAAGAAGCTGCCGATGTCCAACGTACCGCCTTTCAGCGCGATCGCGACCGCGTCATCCATTGTCGCGCCTATCGCCGTCTCCGTGGCAAAACGCAAGTGTTTGTCGCTCATCATGGCGACCACTATCGCAATCGCCTCACGCATACGATGGAGGTGGCGCAACTGGGGCGCGACATTGCACGCAACCTGCGAGCGAACGAAGATCTGACGGAGACGATCGCCCTGGCCCATGACATCGGACACACTCCTTTCGGTCATGCCGGCGAAACCGCGATGAACGAACTTCTCCATCGCTTTGGCGGCTTTTTTGAACACAACAGCCAGTCGCGCCGCATCGTGGAAAAACTCGAGCAAAAGTCACCGGATTTTCCCGGACTCAATCTCAGCTACGAAGTCCGCGACGGACTCATCAAACACCGGAATACGAATTACGATACCCAGACCGAATTCCGCAACAGCAGTCTCGAAGCGCAGATCGTCGATATGGCGGATCAGATCGCTTATCAAAATCACGATATCGATGACGGCATCCGCAGCAAGATCGTGGAACTCAAGGAGCTGGAAAAATTGGAACTTTGGCAAATGGCACAAGCAACTGTTCCGCGCTTCGAACCGGAGCATCTCTGGATCTCGGCGGTGATCTCGTCGCTCATCAAGCTGATGTCCAACGATCTTCTGACGGAAACCGTCCGCCGCCTCGAATCACTTTCGCCCCATTCGGTCAATGACATCCGCAATGCACCGCTGCCGATGGTGGCGTTTTCTCCGGAAATGGAAGAACGGAACAATTCGCTGAGGCACTTCCTCTATTCCAAGTTCTATCGCCAACCGGAGGTCCTCGCGCAATCCGAACGCGGCAAAGAAACGATCAAGCGCATTTTTTTTCATCTCCACGATCATCCGCAAGAGCTTCCGCAGAATTTTCAGGAAATGATCGAGAACGGTGAAAAAGTGGAAATCGTCATCAAAGATTTTATCGCCGGCATGACCGATCGCTTTGCGCTCGATTTCGCTGGTAACCTCCCCCATGATAAAGGGGGAAAGAGGGGGGGTAATGCCGCCAAAGGCTCATGAAAAGTATCGCGAATAAAAAATGCAGCTGCGATTCTTCCCCCCTGACAAGGGGGGCTAGGGGGGTTAAAATTTCCTCCATTCCATGAACTATCACAAAAACGAACGCAGCGGCGAACTGTTTGCCTTGGGTCATGCGGCGCTCTATGCATCATTGCCGCTTTTTATTGTTCTCTCGAATGGATTACTGCCACCGCTGTTTTTCGCCGGAGCGAGTTTTTTGATCGCCGGCATTTTTTTGTTGCCGATCGCACTCTTTACCGAACGCAAACAATTTTTCCCAAGTGGCAAAGCACTCCTCCCCTTTTGTATCGGCGCCGGTATCATCGTTTTGATCGACTTCCCAATGGTGATTTTTGCCGGACAAAAGACGAGTGCCGGAAACATTGCCATTCTGTCGCAATCAGAAATTCTCTTCACCTTTCTTTTTTTCGGTCTACTCGGTTCCGAACTCATGACGAGACAACGCATGCTTGGTGCATTACTCATTACCCTGGGTGCTTTAGCGATTTTGCTGAAGAGCTTTAGTGGGGACATAAGTCAATGGGATGCATTGATCGTGCTCGCGGCGGCGATCGCCCCCTTTGCAAATCATTTTCAAAAAATCGCCCTCAAGCATATGGGCTCGATTTCGATGGTCGTGTGGCGCAACATCATCGGTGGAGCAATCCTCTGCATTATCGGACTTCTTTTCGAACCGATTCGCATAAGTACACTTTCGCAGCAGCAAATCGTACTGATTTTGTTAAACGCACTCCTGTCGTTCGGGATTGCAAAATGGTTTCTCTTTATTGCTTACAAAAAAATCGGCGTGGCAAAATCGATTGCCATCAACGGCACTTATCCCGCTATCACGCTGCTCTTGGCGTTCGTTTTTTTGCGCGAAGTACCGACATTTGAACAAATCTTCGGACTCATCGTCATTTCACTTGGCGTGTACCTCATCATGATGAAACAGACAACGACGTTTGTCGGAGAGGTCGTCAGCGGAGACAAGATCGGAACAGAGCTCGGTTTTCCGACTATCAACCTCAAGACGACGGCAAAGATCCCGAGTGGAGTCTATGCCGCGCGTGTGCAAATCGGTGAGGAGAATCTGTCGGCGGTGATGCACGCGGGCAAGCGTCCGACGTTGAGAAAAAAAGAATTTCGTATCGAGATCCATCTTTTGGAGAAATGGGTAAAATCAATCCCCGAAACAGTAGAAGTCGAGATCGTGCAACATCTCCGCGCAGTGAAGAATTTTCGTTCGAAAGAAAGACTGAAAGCGCAAATCGCGAAGGATATCGAGATGGCGAAGGCAACGCTGTAGTCGATTCACTCATTGCATTTCATTTATGACCGACCACAAAAAAGAACTTCTGCAGTTCCTCTCCTCCTGGACAGGGGGAGTTGGAGGGGGTAGATTGAGTGCCGTTTTCTCAACTCTCTGAACTATCACAAAAACCTTTGACTTTTCAAGCTTGCAGCTTGAAGACATTTGTTTCCGGAAACGCATCTTTAACTGAAAAAACCACAAAATATTGATTCTTCATGTTTCGTCATTCCCGAAGCAGGAAAGCGGAGGGGAATCGGGAATCTTTGATTTGTAACGAGGTGAATAAGCTACTCCATTACCGGAGCACGATAATCCTTCACAAATCAAAACACCCGTGATTGTGAATCGTGTTAAGAATCAAATTGAACTACTTTTTTATTCAGAACTGAATTCCATCACCATCATCGCCGAATCTTGCGTAAGACTGGCAACGCCTTGGTTTGGGGGCGAGTTCGGCTTTGGAAACTCTTTCGCCACCAACATCGGCTTCGTCGGGAGATTGCTCGGTTCGATCACGGGAGCCGGTGTATCTGCCTTCTTACCGACAAATTCTTTTGCCAATATGATCGCCGGCCCTGATGTTGAAAGTGCATGTTGTCTTTCGACCAACAACTCCGTCAACGCCGCATGCGTCTGGGGTCCATAAACACCAAAACCGGGACTCTCTTCAGTCGCGACCTGTTGATCGCGTTGAAATGCCTGCACGATCTCTTTTGTCCGCGGACCGAACTCGCCGGTCGATGCGACTTGATAGCCGAGTTGTTGCAACCTTTTCTGTAAGACTGCAACCGCTTCGCCGCGATCCCCTTCTTCCAGCCCGCTCTGGAGTTTGCCGGTCAAATGTTGTGCGGCAG
>CAZYXI010000045.1:0-7333 GCA_964651215.1 uncultured Candidatus Peribacteria bacterium | reverse complement strand
CACAATATTTCATTTCTCAAATACCCGGCACGATGACGATCGGCGCGTTTCGCAACGCCACACCTCATCCACGCGCAAGATCGGCAACGCCGCCAGCTGTTTCGCCACTCCGTCGGGTGCACGCAGCATGATCTCGGGCTGCAGTTTTTCCATCTCCAGCTTGATGGCGACCTCTTGCCCGGGCGCGAGCTGTTGGCTTTGCAAAGCCAATTCTTGCTTGGTGCTCTCGAGCTGCCAATCCTGCAGATCGACCGGAAATTCGGAATAATTCTTGAGGATCACCGTGCCACTCGTCGGCAGCACTTCGCGGATGCGCAGGTGCTCATAGCCGGTCTTGGATTCGACAAAATACAGCACTTTGTGGATCGGGGTCGCGGTGACGTCCGGTTCCGGCGTAAAGGCAAAAAAGAAAAGGCTCCCCGAGCGCTCGATGCTGATCGGCTCTTGATACATCTCGCCTTCCGCCGGCGAAGCATCGCCAAACCGCGTCCAAAAAATGCGGGCGTTTTCGAAATTGCTTTTGAGGTTCACTGTAAAAGCCGAAGGGTAGACACCCGCTTCGCGATCTGTCCAGACGTGCAGGTCTGATGCGGCAATACCATTCGGTATGCCGAGCAACAACAGCGTCAGCAAAAGACAAAGACTATGCTTCATGAGTGTTCGATGTGGATTTGGGTGTGGTGTCATCGTCCGCGATCCCATTACTACTGAGGAGATAGCGTACCGAAAGGACAAAAAATATCCCCGTGATCGATCCGAGCGCGGCAAAACCCATAAACGGGAACATCAGCGATTGGTCGCGGAACGTTGCCAAAAAGAAGAATTCTTCACTGCGATAGCTCCAATTCCCCACGATCAAGACTGCGGTCAGAATGAGGAAGATGAGGAACAAAAAGTGCGTCAAAAATCGCATGTTTCTCAGAAATTGCAATCGTGATTGTGACAAACTCCCACCTGTATTTCAATGCAAAACACAGATATACTCTCGGTGATGACATTCCCCGATGATTTTTTGGCGATCGATCGCGAAGTCCGCTCTGCCGGTGCGGAGTTGGTCGCAGTAGTCAAGCAGCGCAGCCCCGCCGAGATCCAAGCGCTCATCGATCGGGGCGCCGCTCTGATCGGCTTTGGCACGGTACAGGACGCCGAGGAAAAATTGCCGCAACTGCAGTTTGGCGGCAAGGCGCACTTGATCGGACATCTGCAAAAGAACAAAGCCCGCAAAGCGCTCGAACTCTTTGATGTGATCCAATCGGTCGATTCGCTCGAATTGGCGCAGCGTCTCGATCGCATCGCCGGCGAAACCGGCAAGCACGCGACGGTGTTTTTGCAGGTCAATATCAGTCGCGATCCGCACAAATTCGGGTTCGATCCGGAAAAGTTCCCCCAGCAACTTGCGGAGCTCGCTGCCCTTGCGCATCTCAATATCGGCGGTTTGATGATGATCGGGCGAGCGGATGTTGCTTCCGCCGTCACACGCCAAGATTTTGCCGCCTGCAAAAGCCTTTTTGATTCGATCAAAAAACAAGGTGTGTTTGGCAACGCATTCCAGCATCTCTCGATGGGAATGAGTGACGATTACCGCTTGGCGCTCGCTGCCGGAGCAACGATGGTGCGGATCGGTTCCGCGCTTTTTGCCTAATTTTGCAAAAGCGGCTAGACTAGTCTGCGGTATTTTTGTGATATGATGCATCCATCGTTTGTGCGCCTCACCCTCCCTTTTTTGGTATTGGCAGTCTTGTCGCCGACTCTTGCTCGCGCAGACAGATTGTTTGCCGATGTGCCGCCCGATCATCGCTATTTTGTCGCCATTTCAGAACTCGAGCGCCGCGGGATCCTGAATGGCTTTGCCGATGGGACTTTTCGCCCGGAAGCGGATATCTCGCGTGCCGCCGCGCTCAAAGTCGTTTTGCTTACCGCCGGCGCCGAGGTGAGCGGCGTGGTGACTTCGCGCCCGTTTCCGGATGTGCCGATCGATGAGTGGTTTGCCGGCATCACCTGGAAGGGGGTCGAGCTTGGTATCGTCAAGGGTGACGGGGAAGGGTTTTTTCGCCCGTCGCGCAATGTCTCGCGTTCGGAAGCGCTCGCGATGCTGTTTCGTGCAGAAGGGACCGAGCCGGATGCAGTCGAGAGCGATCCCTTTGCCGATGTGCCGTCGTATGCCTGGTATGCCGGTTATTTTGCGGCAGCAAAAAATCGCGGATTGTTTTCCGGATCAAATGCCGGACCGGATCATCTGCTCACGCGCGGCGAGCTTGCCGATCTCGCCTATCGTTTTTTTGAAAACGACTGGAGTGAATCCGAGCTGATCGGAGTCGCTTCGTATTACGGCAGGGGATTCGATGGCGCCAATACCGCCAGCGGAGAGACGCTTTCTAACGATGATTTTGTCGCGGCGCATCGTACCTTGCCCTTTGGATCGCGCGTACGCGTGACGCATGCCGATTCGCTCAAGTCCGTCGTGGTCAAGATCATCGATCGCGGTCCCTATGTCGACGGGCGTGTGATCGACCTGTCGCAAGCGGCCTTTGAGGCACTCGCACCGCTTTCGAGCGGAGTGGCTCGCGTCCGCCTCGAAGTCGTGCCGGAGACGACCGCCCTCGGTCTGCCGTCGGTTTGTGCTCCGGAACAGCCGGAGACAGTCGCCCCCGATACCTTTGAGGGTCTCGAACTCTTTACTCCCATTCCGACCAGACTGGCTGTCGGCGAAGTCTTTGAGGTCAAAGGCAAAGTGACCGCCGAGCCGCTTCCCGAAGAAGTCACGCTCTCCTATACATTTGCCGAAAAAACATCTTATTTCAGCGGTCGATTGGAAGGAGCGACCTTCACGATCCCGTTTTTACTCGATCAGCCCGGAGCATACGAGCTCACCATGCTCCCCGGGCGTTCCGGTCGCTCGCGCGTGGCGGATGTAACGGCGATCGTCTCGGAGTGCGAGCCGGAAGGAGCATCCGAATCACCCGCGCCCAAAAACTTCCGCCACACCCTGCAGAATGGCGAAACAGTCCTTTTGTGGGATGATGTCGAAAACGATATTTTCCGCATCGAGATCAAACAAGACGACAAGAGTTTTACCTATTTCGTCCGCGACAAAAAGGAATTCTCTCCCCCGCTGTTTCCGCTCAAAAGCTTCGAGGAGGGATTGATCACACTGCATATCTGGGGAGCAAAGTCAACGGGCGGCGCTCTGCAGCGCACCGGTCATTGGATATCGGGAGGCGAAAAAAAGCTCTACGCCGTCGAGCATCTCTCGCGTGATGACAACGAGATCACCGATGTCGAGTTGACGAGTGATTTTGTCCTCGGCGAAAACATCGTCTTGCGCGGCAGTACCGACAAAGCACTCGATCCTGCCGTTGTGATCATCCAGCCGGATGAGTCGATCATCGAGATTCCGCTGACTGTCAACGGGAGTGAATTTTGGGCGACTTTTTCTCCCACGCAGAATGGGCGTCATGTTTTCGAGATCAACCAAGACGATGCGTTGATGCTGTTTGTGGGTGCGTCGATCCCGCGCGGTATGGTACCGCTGATCCCAAGCTACTTCGACTTGCGCAATCAAGACGCCCAAGTGCCGGTGGCACGCGAACAGATGCCGGAGGTGATGCTTGCTTTGCTCAACCAAGAGCGCACCAAACGCAATCTCGCCACCCTGACGCTCGACACCGATCTGGCGCGTTTGGCGCAGTTCCGTGCCGATGATATGTGCGCCAACGATTACCTCGCGCATACCGATACCGAAGGGAATACCGCCGAAGACTATCGCGCGCTCTACAATATCCAGACGGCGGTCGCCGAAAACCTGGCAAAAGACAACAACACTCGCGGTGCGCATGCCGGTCTGATGCGGTCGCCGCTCCATCGCAAGGCGATCATCGATCCGGCGCATGTCCGAGTCGGATTGGGCTTCTGTTTTGCCGGCGAACCCGACACTTCTCCTTTGGTCGTCGTGCAGATCTTTGGCGGCGAAGCATTCCGCGCCGATAATATCCCCGCCTATCGCGAAAACATCTTGGCAGAAGTGAACAGCATCCGCATCGAAGATCCGGTGCTGCCAAATGCGACGCTCGAGAGCATTGCGCAAAATTGGGCGGAGACAATGGCAAAAAACGATTTTTGGGGATTCGAGTACGGTGATTTGAGTCTCGAAAAATCCATTCGCGCCGCCGGCGTGACAACGAGCGCCAAGTCGATCGTCTTCAAACTCGGCAGTATTTCGGAAATCGAGAACACCTTTCTCCAAAACGAGATTACGATCGGGGATTCGACCCAAGAAAACTTTTTGCTCGATCCGCGTTTTCAAAAAATGGGCGTCGGCATCACCCAAAACGACACCTGGGATGTTTTTTTGGTAGTGCTCGGCACGGAATGATCTTTCTTTTCCCATGCTTTTCCCTTCTTTTGTCACCATCGGACCGATCACCTTGCACTTTTATGGGCTGATGTACGCCTTGGCGGCGGTGTGTGCGTTTTTTGTGACGCGCTGGCTCGCTCGCAAAAAGCATGATCCGCTCACGACTGACAATCTGATCGATGTAATCTTTTGGACGATGCTCGGCGGCGTGATCGGCGGGAGGATTTTTTATGCGGTCGTCTATAATCCGGAAGTGTATTTGGCGGATCCGCTCGAAATCATCAAAGTCTGGCGCGGCGGTATGTCGATCCACGGCGGTCTGCTCGGCGGATTTTTTGGACTGTTGTTTGCCGCCCGGCAGATCAAACGCCCGATCGCGGAGATCGCCGATCTGTTTTTGCCGGCGCTCGCGCTTGGTCTCGCATTCGGGCGATTCGGCAATTTTGTCAATGGCGAACTTGTTGGGCGCGTGACCGATTTGACGTGGGGGATCGATTTTGGCGACGGCAACAATCGGCATCCATCGCAGCTGTATGCGATGGCAAAGGACATTCTTTTGTTCCTGATCTTTTTCGTACTCGTACTCAGGACTTCATGGCGAGCCGGCATCCTCTCGGGGCTGTTCTTTTGTCTCTATGCGGTGTTTCGCTTTGTCGTCGAATTTTTTCGTGCTCCGGATGCGCAAGTCGGATTCCTTACCTTGGGACTGTCGATGGGACAATGGCTCTCGATCTTGCTTTTTGTTGTCGGAGCAGGGATTATGACTCTCTATGGGTATTTGCTGCCGAGGCGGTAGTCACGGATTTCTGTAAAATCTTCTCCTCCTTGGTTTGTGAACGCTCTCCTTTTTTTTATGCAAAAAAACGCCCCAAGACGAATCCGTGACGTTTTTTTGTGTTTGTTTTGATCGCGGATCGTTTCCGTCCTGGCAACTTAGGCCTCAGAGGCGTTGCGGGGAGAACGATTTTGATGCGATTGCGGACCGAACCTGGTCTCATTTCTTGCCTGCCTCCGGAGGTCTTTTGAGTCGCTCCAGCGACTTGCCCGTTATCACGCGATCGATACCGCCGAGGCGGCATGCCGCGTGCGAACAAATGATTGAGGTGGGATCATAGGGCGGTTCTCATTACCTATGATCTGCTTGGAAAGCAAAGAAAACCAAATCCTTCATGGGAATGTCTTTTCGCTGTTGTCGTGATGAAGAACTGACGTTTTCGTTGCTTGTGATGTCCGATTTTCGAAGCATCACAAAAGTATAATCAATCGAAATAAAAAATGCAAATGGTTTTTTCAGGTGATTTTACGACTCCCAGGCATCGATATTTTGTTGTAGCTTTAAAAGACCATCTTCATTAAATAGTCGTTCGATTTCTAAGATAAGGAAAGGCACAACGAAATCACGCAATTTTTCTTGCCCCCTTAAATCTAATGCGTATCGGTGGGTCACGATCTCGATCAAGTCGTCTGCTGATGTTAAAAGCTGCTCATTGTCGATCATTGTTTTTATGCTTTGGTAGATTAAGTCTCGATGCCATTCGCGTAATCCGCAAAGCAATTCTTTCAGTCTTTGATTTTGACGAATTTGAGAAATAGTTTTTTCTATGCTTCGCATGGAAGCATCGAGAGTTGGTAAATCAAGTTGAAGACACAATATCGAGGCTGCATTTTGCTCTTCTTGTGACCACGCCGCCCTTGTCCTTTCCAGCGCCGCAAAATCACAACGCATCAAGGCTGCATTGGTGAAGGAGTCTTCAAAATGCAAAATCTTTGCTATCAGTCGGCGCAACTCATTATCTGCCAGCGGCGCGATGGTAGTCGTAATCTCGGCAGATAATCCAGGCAATGCTTCTTTCATGTCTATGTAAGAGAATCAAGAATGCTTTTTGTGATCGCTGTTGTAAAAATTGGCAAGTGCACCTGCAATATAATATGCGACTTCTTCAGCGGTTGATTGGAGCTCCTTATGAGTGTTGATGGCTGCATCAACTGATTCTATTGTCTCACTAAAGAGCATGATCAACATTAGACTAATATTTTTCTCGCCTTGATCGGCTTGAATCATAACAGCAGGACAGAAGGAAATATTGTTTCTCGCCGCTTGTAGTACTGGCAAAAAGGACTGCAGCAATAAGATAGACTGTTTGTCGTGATTATCTCTGGCAATGAGTTTTTTGCTATCGCAAAGCGCAAGGAATCCACCACATATGTTAATTTTATCGGATCCTGAAACAAATTTTGTGTTTTCAAGCCACAATTCTGCCAATGCTTTGATTTGGTCATCTTGTATTTCGGCAAGTACCATTGCTGCTGCTTTTTCTAGGAAGGATCGAGGTTCTTCTCGCATATGATTTAATAATGATCCATGATATTAAAGTCATGATACCGTATTTGTCAATTTCTTTTTCCTGCCAACTTGTTTACGCTCTTGGTTTCCTTCATATTTATCTCTAACTATCAGGATTTTTGGCCGATACACAAACCTGAACTGTGTTGTCACCTTCCTTGATCGTACCGAGAAGCGTATTGATCGGACATCGGATTTCACTCAAATCTGTGTCTTCGGGGATTTCATCGCCATAAACACCGACATCGTCCATTCGTCTGCGACATACTGCAGTTACTTCGTTCGGATGACCATCTTTTCGTGGAAGAAAAGCATGATGCTCACATGGGACAATAAGATGCTGATGATTACTCCTGTCAATCCGCGGCGTGCGCGGATCTGCCGTTAAGGTGTCCAAAAGGGGGCATCTGTGCGGATTATGGTTTCCATCAAATGATTCTGTATTGGAATCTGTTGTCCCAAATTGTATCTTTTTAAGTTTTATTATTCTATCAAGCACGTGATCTCCATCAAAGCATGTAATCGAAGCACCCCCTTCTCCCAGATAAGAGAGGTCTCTTTCTCTGTCGACTGGTCTTAGATAATTAATCCCCAGTAAACCTCCGGCTCTGCCGGAGAGACATCATTAGGTTTTA
>CAZYXI010000044.1:0-7444 GCA_964651215.1 uncultured Candidatus Peribacteria bacterium | reverse complement strand
TGATCGTCATCGAATTCCGTCCGCACAGTCTCGAACCGGATTTCAGCGAAGATGCCAAACTGCTTGAGCGCGAGATCCTGCTCTCACAACCGAATCGCGAACAATGGAAAGTACTGTTTTTTGGAGCTGAATAACGTGTCCCGCAAGCAAGCTCGAAGTCAGATCAAAAATTAAACACCATCAGCACGACCGATGCCGCCGTCACAAAGAGCATAAACGACGAGAGGATGATGCCACCTCGTGCGACCCGCAAAGCAAGCGTCAGACCGAAGAACACCAAAAAGAAGAAACCGGTCGTGAGGAACGGGAAGGGGCTGCTGAGGGAACGATAGACAAAATCAAAAAACGGCGACTCGCTCCCCCATTTGACGACGACATAGACCGAGAAATAGAAGTAGGCGACATAAAAAGCAAGCAGCCAGCCGAAGAAAAGATGGAATTCTTGGAGGATCCGATAAAAAGCACTTCCTTCGCCTTGCAGTGGTCCGGCAAGCCCGGATTCTTCCAACTTGCGCCGTTCCATATCTTCGGCGACTCGGGCTGCATCTGCACCACCGGGTATCAATTCGTAATCGGGAATCTTGAAAATATGGACAAATTCGACAATGTGTTCTTTGAGCTGCTGAAAGTATTGTTTGCGTACGACTGTGCTTTTCGAGAAGATCATTCGCCGGATCGTCCCAAAGATCTTTTGAAATTGCTTGAGGATCAAGATCGTCCGAATGATCGCGGGATTGGTGATCGGTTTTTTTTCTTTTACTTTTCCTTGCTTGCGTTTTTTGCGACGGCGGAGTTTCTTTTTGGATTTGTTGTAGCCTTCCATCAAGCTACTCATGCGTTGGGTGATGTCGCGGAAATAGGCAAGATGTCCTTCTTCGGAAGTGATATCTTTGCCATCATCGGTAAACGCGGCACCCTGTTTGGTGACGACCGTATCCAAGTGTTGTTGCAACGTTGCGTCGATCATCACGAGTAGTTCGTCCGCAAGGTCTTGGATGTACTTGAGGTTGTTACTGAGACGGATGCGCATCAGTGTGTCGATCTTGTTTTTGATAGCGCGGACTTCGTCACCGGTAAGCTCTTCGTCGAATTTTTCGAGGATCTCCTCGGCTCGAGCGACGATCTCTTCGACATTGGCGACGATCTCTTTGCGGGCTTCCTCCGTCGATTCACTGACATGGGTTTCGATCTCTACACCGCTCTCGAGCAAGTCGGCTTCTGAGATGCCAAATTCGTCTTCGACTTCTGCGGCGATTTCCTCAAGTCCCTTTTTTCCTTCTTCTTCGCGGATCTCTTCCGGAATGGAAGTATCGGCAAGCGAAATGACGCGGAACTTGTATTCGCTCATCAACCGCTTGAAGGCGGTCACGCGATCGGGGGCGTCGATCGTCCCACGGACCTCGTTCTGCTTCGGATCCATCACATAAAAGGCAAAGGTGATGATCCCCTCTTCGGTCGCCTCGGGCAGGTCGCCGGTTTCCTCCACGGCATCATCTTCCTGTTGCAGGGAGACGATCGAGAGTTGCAGAGTATGAAGTTTTTCTCTCGCCTCATCCAAACTTTCGGCGCTGAGGACGCCGGTCAGTTTTTGATGCTCTTGGTTAAGGGCGATGTAAGAGAATTTCATGTGCGGTCGCGGTCAATATCAAAACAAAACCGGAGTATTGCCGCTCGGAACCGGCAAGTCAAGATGAGCAAAAGCAGCATCGGTCAGTACTCTCCCTTGCGGTGTCCGTGCCAAAAAACCGAGCTGCAAGAGAAACGGCTCGCGAATGTCTTCGATGGTCTCCTTTTCTTCGGCGGTCGCGGCGGCGATGGTGGAAAGTCCGACCGGTCCACCGGCGAATTTTTCGGCAATAGTCCGCAAAAATTCGCGATCACCATCGGTCAAACCGATTTCGTCCACTCCCAGCTCACGCAATCCTTCCTGCGCCAAGGCAAGCGGAATCGTATCGAGATGCTGGACATGGGCAAAATCGCGTAACCGTTGCAAAAGCCGATTGGCGATGCGCGGCGTCCCGCGGCTGCAGCGCGCGATAAACGCCGCCGTATCGGCGGCAATGGAGATATCGAGTTTGTTCGCATTCGCCATAATGATCGAATCGAGTTCTTCCGCAGCATAAAAATCGAGGCGGAAGCTTTCCCCAAAACGATCCCGCAGCGGTGCAGACAGACTGCCGAGTCGTGTCGTCGCCGCAACGAGAGTGAAGCGCGGCAGCTGCAGGCGCATCGAGCGTGCTCCGGGTCCTTTGCCGACAACAAGATCGAGGACAAAATCTTCCATAGCGGAATAGAGGATTTCTTCCACCGGACGGCGCAAACGGTGGATCTCGTCAAGAAACAAGACATCGCCTTCTTCGAGATTCGAAAGGATCGCAGCGAGATCACCCGCCTTTTCGATCGCCGGTCCGGACGAAACCCGCAGTTTGCCGCCCATCTCGGCGGCGATAATCGTGGCAAGCGTCGTCTTACCGAGTCCCGGGGGACCGTAGAACAAAAGATGTGGTGCGGTTTCGCTTCGCTTTTTGGCAGCGGAAAGGATGATCGTAAGATTTTTTTTGAGACCGGTTTGACCGACAAAATCCTGTAAGGTCTTGGGGCGCAAGGTATTTTCGACCCACTCTTCTTCGCGCGTCTCTGCCGCCGCTACAATGCCCGAGGTGTCCCCGCGTACGATCGCCATGGAATCGAAAAGCTTCACCCGTTATTCTGCCAAAAACTGCAGAAGGAAGAAACCTGTTATTTCAGCTTTGACCCGATAGTTTTGGGAGAGCAGGATCATTTCAAGGATTCCACTAAATTTTCATGAAGAGAAATGCCGCCTCTCGATGGCATTGCTGCAATGTTCTTGGAATTAAAATTCTTGCAGCAGTGACCTGTCACACTCACATACTTGCGTCATTCCCGAAGCAGGTTGTGTCTTGGGAGGTGTCGGGAATCTTAATCTTTTACAAGTGTTACGATAAAAACTTTGACTCCATTTAGGTTTCCGGATTTTTAATCATCCCCACTCGCCACAATCCGGCATGATCCTTGGCGAATTCGATGGTATGATGTGGAAATGCAGCGGCTAGAATTTCTTCCAGTATATCCTTTTGCGGCGAATGGAATTCGAATAGACAGGCATCGAAGGGAAAATCGTGAAGTTCCGCAAAAAAGCGCCGATAGTGATCGAGCCCGTCCGCGCCGGAAAAAATCGCCGCCGCCGGTTCGCGTGCCGTACTCGGATGTCGCTCTGCTTCCGGCACGTAGGGGAGATTTGCCGTAATCACAATCGGTTTATTTGTCAATTGTGAGCCGTCGATCCCGGCAAGCAGATCGCTCTGCACAAAGGAGATTTCGACGTGATGCTGCTCGGAATTTTGGCGCGCGATTGAGAGTGCGGATGGAGAAATATCGGTAGCAATTACTTCGGCAGAAGTCTGCTTGGCAACAGAGATGGCAATGCACCCGGAGCCGGTGCCGATATCTAGCAATGTGCCGCCATTCGTGAGAAAAGCGATCGCCGCTTCGACCAAGAGTTCCGTTTCCGGACGCGGCACAAGAACATCGGGGCTCACGACAAAATCGAGCCCGAAAAACTCGCTCTTTCCGATGATATAAGCGATCGGCAGACCGCGCTTGCGCTGCTGCAAAACGATTCCGGCACTCTTCCGTTCGCCGGTCGAGAGTAAGTACTCCGGTCTGGCAAGCAGGAATGTACGCGGTTTTTGCAAAACATGCGCCAAGAGAAGTTCGGCATCGAGCTGCGGTGACTTGGAAATGCTCTCAAGATCGGATTTTGCGCGGGTGAGAAAGTCGGAAATCCGCATTCAATTTGAAAAAAAAGGTATTTCGTGGTATGCTGATGGTATCAAAAAACTGCATTGAGGGGATATTCGAAACGAAATCCTTGATCAAGGCAAAAAATAAAATTCTCGTTGATGATGCGTCTCGCAAAAACAATCTCATTTGTCAGCATTGCCATTTGTCTGCTTCTGGTGATCATCCTCCCGCACGATGTGCTGGCGGTCGATGAAATGGCGACCGAAGTCGGTTCGGTATTCAATTATGGTGATTTTATCAGCAAGGTCTGGGCATGGGCAACGCGCGCCATCTTTACCGTCGCCGTACTTGGTATCGTGGTGGGAGGGGTGATGTTCTCGGCATCCAATGGCGATGAAGATCGTGCCGATGTCGGACGACAGACCATCCGCGGGAGTATCATCGCGATTTTTATCGTCTTGTTGTCGGCGATCTTTCAGAATTTCATCCAATCTCCGGTCGATGGCACCGAAATCCGCGATCTGGACGATTGGAATGATACGCTGACGACTGCCGCAAAAAACTTCGTCGCCGTAGTCGGTGCCATTTCGGCCGTAGCGCTTGTGGCATCGAGCATCCGCCTGATCACTGCCAGCGCTGATGAACTGAAGATCGAAAAAGGTAAAAACGGCATCAAGTACTCGATCCTCGGCTTGGTGATCGCCTTGTCCGCTTGGACCATCCTTAGCTTTATCGTCAAAATATGGCAATAACTGATTTTTTTCCGCGCGCTTTGGCGCAGATCGATGGCGTGCCGTATGTCCCCAACGGGACTCCACCGATTCCGGCTGGCGTTAATACACCAAACCCGGAGCCAACCGTTCCCGGGACACCGCCACCGCTCAATACTCCGACCCCCAGTCCTCTCGCGACTCCAACGCCCGAAGCCGCACCGAGCAATTTTCCGAATGAAGCGCCCGCCGAATTCGGATCAAAGACACTTGACACCGTCGGCAGGGTCGAACCCCCATCGATGCTCCCGAGTGCCACGGAGTATTCGCTTCCAGATGCGATTGCAACCGGAGCGACCGTACTAACCGAGATCGCTGCCGGGCTCGCCGTTTGTTTTTTGATCTGGGGTGCGATCGTGTTTGCGATGGCTGCCGGAGATGAGGAAAAGATCGATCACGCCAAAGCGATCATGAAATGGTCAGTATTTGGACTCATTATCGCCATCACCGCCCTCGGCATGGTCGCGCTTGTGCAGAATGCGATCGGTACGACGGGAAACGCCTAAAAAAAAGAAGAACGGCGAAATATATCTGAGAAGGATCGAGTGCAGAACGGCATGAGAAAAACCCGATTCCTCCGAGTATTTTCATCGATCAGAGCACCGTAGAGAGTGAAAATTCCGCGAAGCTTTGCGTTATAAAAAAACCGTTCCGGACTCATTTGATCATGTCTTACAGCAATGCAAGGAAGAATGAGTGTTCTTGCTTTTTTTGTAATATGTGGTGAAAGTATTGATTTTTTTACTTAAATATGACATAATACACTAATGGGAAAAATCCCACATCAATACAAACCTGTTCTTCTTACTATGAAAAAGCAAATCTCTGTACTCGGTATCATCGCTCTGCTGGGCGGTATCTCACCCGTCGCCGCCTTTTTTGAAGACAATGTCGAAGACATCATCGCGCAAGCGAACTCGGACACGGTCGAAGGGGTTTCGGCAACCGCCGGCAACGGCTCGGTGATCTTGATCTGGAACTCGAAAAAAGATGAAGACGGAGAAGAAGCGGTCGGCTATCGAGTGGAATACGGACCGGAGTCGGTCGAAGCCGGAACTGCGGAAGAATATGCATCTTCCAAGGAGATCGATGACAGTATCCCCAGCACCAAGATCGAGGATCTGACCAATGACACCGAATACTTTTTTACGGTGATCGCGATCTTTGGGGACGGCAGCGAAACTCCCCCGAGTGAAGAAGTCTCCGCCACGCCGATCGGTGAGCTCTCACAAGAGATCGACGAAGCACCGATTGTGATTTCGGCGGAAGCGCTTAGTAGATCGCAAGTCAGTGTGATTTTTTCGGAAGAGATCGTCCTGCCGGAATCGAATCCTGATCTTGCCTTTAGTATTGAAATCGAAAATCCGGACAGTACCTTGATCGAAGTGATCTCCGCCGAATATGCCGCCGATCTCGAGACCGGTGTATAAGATATGACCGAAGTGATCTTGACGACCGCCGATCTCAATGCGGAGGAAAATTATCGCGTGACAGCCTCGGCTCAGATCACCGATACCAACGACAATCCGATCGAAAGCGGCAGTACTGATAACGCGGTATTCGAGGGAAGCGATGGCGACCCGATCGATTTGACGCCCATCCTTGCGATGGAAGATGAAGGCGAAGAATATCCGGCAGCCGGTGAAGATCCGGCAGCAAGTCCCGATCCGTTTTTGGAAGAACTCTTGAGCGAACTGGAAGATGAGACCACAACGGAAACTCCGACCGAAGACGAGCTCTTCCCTTGGGACGCGGAAGAAGAAGATACGACTCCCCCGGAGGACATTTCGAATCTGATGGCATCGTATGTCGCCCGTTTGAGTGACTATCTTGTCACGCTCACCTGGAATCCGAGCGCCGATACCGCCGGTGATCTCGCCGACCAACTGTTTTATCGCAGTGAAACCGGCGGCAAAAAATGGGATCCGGCAGAATCGCTCGGCAAGACGGCGACCAAAAAACAGATCGCCGAAGAGCCCGAGACCGAAATCACCTATCGCATCACCACCCAAGACGTCGCCGGCAACGAAAGCGTCGGCATCATCCGTGCCGTCAGCCTGCCGGCGCTCCCCGCTACCGGACCGGGCGCGGTGATCGCCATGGGATTCGCTCTTGCCGGCAGCAGCTTGCGGTATCTGCGCAAGAAGAAATAAACACAAACCAGCGGAATCGAAATACCTTCAAGCGAGCAATCCTTGAGGGTATTTTTTTATAGAAAAACAACAGGCCATTCCTCTGGAGAAAAATCAGGTCGTCTTTGCGAAAAGCAGGGAAACGGAATTCTAGCACATCAAATTGATAAGAATTTGGGATACTGAATCCGCGAGCAAAAAATCGGCATTCTCAAAACTTCCAACTTGCCACTTCAATCGGGAATACGGCACAATGGCGCAAGTGTTTTTTGATTGTCTTTTGCTTTCCGGACTCAATCCTCGGCAGCGCGAAGCGGCGGAATGCCTGACCGGACCGGTCCTGGTGATCGCCGGAGCCGGCAGTGGCAAGACGCGCGCGCTCACGCATCGCATCGCCTACATGATCGAATGCGGCATCCTACCGTGGCAGATCTTGGGGGTGACATTTACCAACAAGGCCGCGAATGAGATGAAAGAACGCATTGCAAAACTCTTGTCGCGAGAGAGCGATATGCCGCTTATCGGCACATTCCACTCCATCGGTGTCCGCATCCTCCGTGCCGAAGCGGAAGCCCTCGGCAGACCGCGCTCGTTTACGATCCTTGATGCCGATGACGCGCTCGCCATGATCAAAAAGCTGATGAAAGCCGCCGGCATCGATGACAAAAAAATCCATCCGCGCGTGATCCAATCGAAGATCTCGCTCGCAAAGAACGAATTTGTCAGTCCCGAAATCTTCGCGACGCGTGCGCAAAATCCCATCGACCAAATCGCCGC
>CAZYXI010000043.1:0-7467 GCA_964651215.1 uncultured Candidatus Peribacteria bacterium | reverse complement strand
TTTTTCGAACAAGCACTTGAAAGTAAGCACTTGATAGCATGGGTTGCGGAAAAAAATGAACAGATCATTGCCCATGCTTTTGTGCAAATAATCACTATGATTCCCAAACCGAGTCGTATTCATGATCAATATGGCTATCTCACAAATGTTTTTACAAAGCCAAGCTATCGTAATCAAGGAATTGGTCAGCAGCTTTTGAACCACTTGATAAAATGGGCGCGTGCACAAGATCTTGAATTATTGATCGTGTGGCCAAGCGAGCAGAGTTTTTCCTTTTATGAAAAGTCAGGATTTTCACCAGCCCATGAAATCATGGAGTTGACCTTTCGAGATGAAGAGGAATAAAGATATATTTGGATAAAGTTATCCTTTTCTCAGAAAGGCATTTTGAGGCATAATCGGAATACCTTCTTCCGCCTATGTACAATGCTCTCTCGCCGCTTGATGGTCGCTACGAAAACAAAGTCGCTGCGCTGCGCCCGTATTTCAGCGAAGTAGCGCTCAACAAATACCGTTGCTTGGTCGAGATCAAGTGGCTGATCTTGCTTGCCGAGCGAGCAGATGTTCCCTGTCGTAGCCTTGCCGCAAGTGAGATCGAGTTACTCGAATCGATCGCGCGAGATTTTGCTCAAACCCATGCGGACAAGATCCGCGAAATCGAAGTGGTCACCAATCATGATGTGAAGGCGGTCGAATATTTTCTCAAAGAAACGATCGCAGGTACATCGCTTGCCGATATTTCAGAATGGATCCATTTTGCGTTGACGAGTGAAGACATCAACAATCTCGCCTATGCCTTGATGCTGAGAGATGCTACCACGCAAGTCTTGCTGCCGGCGATTTTGGAGCTTGAACAGACACTTTTTGCCAACGCGCAAGAGTGGAAGGCGATTCCGATGCTCGCACGCACGCACGGACAACCCGCGAGTCCGACAACGATGGGAAAAGAATTCCTTATTTTTGCCGCGCGAATCAAACGCCAACGTCGATTTTTGGAGCAGCAACAATTTCTCGGAAAATTTGCCGGCGCTTCCGGCAATTTTAACGCGCACCAGATCGCTTTGCCGCAAGCGGATTGGCTCACTATTTCCGAATCGTTTGTCACATCGCTCGGTCTCACCTGGAATCCGGTCGTGCCCCAGATCGAACCGCACGATTTTGTCGCCGAACTTTCTCATAATCTTTCTCGCATCAACACCATCGGCATCGATTTTGCACGCGATATTTGGAGTTATATCTCCATCGGTTTTTTCAAGCAAAAGACCAAAGCCGGCGAGGTCGGCAGCAGCGCGATGCCGCACAAGGTGAATCCGATCGACTTTGAAAACGCCGAAGGGAATTTTGGCATCTCGACAGCACTTTTTACCCATTTTGCCGAAAAGCTCCCCATTTCGCGCTGGCAGCGTGATTTGACCGACTCCACGGTTTTACGAAATCTCGGCGTGGCATTTGGACACTTTTCTCTCGCTTTGCAAAGTCTCCAAAAGGGGATCGGCAAACTCGAGATCGCTCCCGAAGTGATGGCCGCCGACCTCCAAAAAAACCCGGAAGTCCTTGCCGAAGCCATTCAATCCGTCCTTCGTGCGGAAGGAGTGGAAAAACCATACGAAAAACTCAAGGAACTCACGCGCGGCAAGCGGCTCTCTCTTACCGATATTCAGGATTTTGTCGCCGACCTGCCGATTTCTGCAGAGCAAAAAGACCGTTTGCAAAAATTGACACCGATGGAATATGTCGGTTTGGCAACGAAGATTGTAGAGAGATTCGCAAATTGCTAACTTAGAGACATGAATTATGAGATCCTCGGTCATGTCGGCGCAGGGATTATCGCCATTGCATTGATGCCGCAAGTAGTGAAGTCGTGGCGGACAAAATCGACCAAGGATATTTCTTTGCTCTGGAATTCGGTTCTCCTTTTGGGTCTGTGTCTTTTTCTCGTCTATGGTTTTGGTACTGGCATTTTGCCGGTTATGATTTTTGGTTTAATCGAGGTATTATTGACACTTTCGCTGTTAGTTTTAAAGCTCGTGTATCGATAGTAATTTATATTTCCTATTCCTTGTCTTTCTGATGATGAAAATTAACAACCATATTAATAAGTCCTTTTGCTTATGTTGTCTCACAATTTTGGTATTAATTATTCCTTTCCTATTTATCAATCAACTTTATGCAGCAGATCAAGAAACATTCGAATTCAATGCAACAGCTTCGCCACAGTCAGGAGTTGCTCCACTAAAGGTGCAATTTAATGCCCAAGTCAAAGGTCGGACAGAGCCACTAAAATATGACTGGAATTTTATCGATAGTCATTTTGGTGGCTCCTTAGGCATAGGTCAATCTAGTATTTCAGATTCTATATATATTTATGAAACAGCTGGTGTATATTCTCCGACAGTTAGATTCACTCCGGTTGATATGGATTTTGCCCCCAATAAATACAATAGTTTTGCAAGAAAGTATTATGCACACCCCCCAAAAATCACTGTTTATTCTAATGCTTGTGAAATGCATATAACACAGGCTGTAAATAATTTTCCAAGGAAACTTTGGTTCATTGAGGATTTAAAAGTAATATCATTGGTTTTGCACATTTTTATTATTTTACCCATTCTTCAATTTTCAAATATAAATTTTGAAAACCTAATGCCAATTTTTGCATTTTTCTTGCTTCTTGGATTCATTTCGGTTTTGTATCTGAGACGTAGGTCAGAATTTGGAAAAGGAAATATTTCATTCTTATCGTTTCTATTACTTTCTCTTGCTTTGTTGATAGCACTTTTTGGCTTTTTTCTTTCATTGCCCTGTAGTAAAGAAATGGGATTATATTATCCGGCATTTGGGGAATATGCCTACTTGATTTCATTTATCCTATTATTTCTCCCACCATATCCGTGGGATTTTTTAAGGGCGTTTCTTTTAAAATTTGCAATATTTTTAATATTAGGTTTGATGATAGCACCCTCAATTTTTGTTTATTTTTCTTAGTAATTGATCTGATTTAACCCGACAAACTCGTTTGAATGACATTTCATGGGGTATCAATAATTTATCTCCGAAATACTTTAGAATTGATTTAGAATTGATTTTCATTTGACTTCCACTTCAAACTTCCCGTATCATAGAAGTGGTTCGACCGAAGTGCATGCCTAGCGAGCCAGACCTTACCACCCGAAAATCGCTCGTTTGACCGTTGCATGCACCTAACCAGAAAAGGCACTCCGAAGCAAACTGTTTCGGGGCTATTTTTTTATCCGGTACAAACCATTGACATCACAATCCGCTTCATGACAGAATGCCTTTACGTTTTCAATCTTAACGAATCATGCAGAGCAAAACCAAGAATCGCCGCCGTAATCGAGTCCATGGCTTTTTGGCGCGGATGCGCACTCCGGGGGGACGCCGTGTCCTGAGCGCTCGTCGCCGTCGTGGACGAGTAAAACTGACCGTCTGATTTTTTCACTGCTTATGCTGCCCAAAACGCAGCGACTGACGCGGAGTATCCCGATCGTGTTTCAAAAAGGGGCGAAGATCAATACCCCTTTTTTTGTTGTGCGAGCAGTACCGGCATGGGACGATGTGGCGCGCCTCACAGTCGTCGTATCAAAAAAGACCGCAAAATCAGCGGTCAAGCGCAATCGCATCCGCCGTCGACTGTTTGCCGCCGCCGAGGCGGTCGGATTTCCAAATGCGTTGTCGCAGCCGTTTCGGATCGCGATCGTGGGCTATGCCGAAGCTGCCGAAGCCGATTTTGTCGATCTGACCGCAGCACTCAAGGAGGCGTTTGTGCGTCTTGAAAACTGGCGTTTTCCACCGAAACCACCAAATCCCTCCCTCTAGGAGAGAGAGTTCATCGATCGGAGTCAAGGACAGGGCTGGGAAGGATTAAAAAATCGACGGAATCCATCCCTCCCCTAGAGCAATACATCGCATCAACTCAAAACCGTCAGCTCAATGACGTGATTTCCGTCATCATCGACAAATTCTTTCTTCGCGCCCGAGATGCATGAGAGCTGCACATCGTCATCGGTATCGATGTATTTCGGTCCGTCCAGTTCGGGATCGATCTTGTCCATACCTTCTTCTACCTTACACGCGCAGCTCATACAAGCGCCGGCATGACATGAAAAGGGGATTTCGATGCCATTATCCGCCGCTTCATCGAGCAGGTTTTTTTCACCTTTTGGTTCAAATCTTCCGATTTCGTTTCCGGAAGAATCTTTGACGATACAAGTGATCATGATCAACGTAAAAAAATTAATACGAAGCCATTGTCCAAGAAAAACCCTTTTGACGCAAGAAAAATCGATTGCACGATTCTTTGAATTTCCCTACAATGCGTTGGCGTTTCGATTATGCGAAACGGGCGCGTAGCTCAGTTGGTTAGAGCATCTGGTTTACACCCAGAGGGTCATAGGTTCGAATCCTATCGCGCCCACCACGCTTCGTCCACCAAGGCGGACTTCGCATGATACGTTATGCTTCGCTTTGCGATTTTTCGGCTAGTGGAGTAGTCCTCTCGGCAAAAAAGCAGCTGTGGTTTTGTGGTAAAAAACTTCTTGAATGCGGCAGAAAGTTTTTCTACGCTGCTTTCGTGTCTGATATTTTTACTCGTAATGTCCTTGGGAAAACCGGTCGGCAAATTTTTCGCTCACGTGCAGCACACGCTCGACAATGTTGCGAGTTGGGGATTTTCCAAGTTACAGCAAGCGAGCAAGCAAGATTCTTCTGGAACACAAGAGCAAAGCGGAAAAGTCGCAGTTGTAAAAAAATTCCTCCGCAAGGGTGCCGGCATCTTGGGTGAGGCGGGCACGAGTTATTTTGAAGAGTATGAAAAGCTAAAGCAGCACCAGCGCAAAAAATAGTCAGTGTAATTCTTCTTTTCAATATTGATGCTTCGATCACTTCGTCACCGAGGGCGATTTTGCAAGTACAATCCGGCAACCCGAATTTTTGCAGCTGTTGTGTGCAGCTTGGTTTTTGTGACTGCGACGCATGCGCAATTTCCCGACACCGGCGATTCGTGGTATCGCGACAGCATTCACAAGTTGCAGGCGCGCGGCATTGTGCGCGGTAAGGCGGACGGCAAATTCTATCCGCTCGAAAAGGTGACTCGTGCCGAAATGCTCAAGATCGCCATGGAAGCGGCAAAGATCTATCCCCAGCCCGATACTTCGTACCAATGCTTCCCGGATGTCGCCGCCTCGGCATGGTACACTCCATACATCTGCACCGCCAAGCAGCAGGGGATCGCGACCGGACATATCGACGGACTCTTTCGTCCCGATGGTTCGGTCACGGTCCACGAGGCGATCGCTTTTCTTGCGCGGACATTCGAAATCGATGTCGAAAATCCACAAAGTGGACATTGGTACGAACCGTACGAAAGCTTTGCGAGCGAAAATGAGATCATCGACACCAGTCGCTACAATGTCACACAACATGTTTTGCGCGGACAAGTCGCCGAAATCACCGATCATTTTTTGCAATATGCGGAAGGTGAAGAGATCACATACAATTCATTCGGTTGTTCACGAACAGCGAAATCGGGTCTTTCTCCGCTTGATGTCTGGGGAAAGAGTCGTGAGTTCCTCCAATTTGTGCCGAGTTCGTATGACAACAAATCTCCGCACAGTTTGATCATCGCCTTTCACGGGCGGACGAACAGCAACGAAATGGTGCAGGATTACATGGGGCTCGAAGGACGACGCCAGTGGCGCAATAACAGCTGGCAGCAAAATTCCCAAAACGATGCCATTGTCGTCTATCCGGCGGGCTTGCCGAACGGTGGCGGATACTCGTGGGATCAGGCGGAAAATGTCGATTTTTTTGACAAATTGATCCGCACGATGGCGGATAATTACTGTATCGATCGGCGGAATATTTTTGTGGTCGGACATTCCCTCGGCGGCTATTTTGCGAACAAAGTCGCTTGTCTGCGCGGTGATGTGATCCGCGGAAAGGGCGTTGTCGGCAGTTCGCCGTATTCATCGGATTGTACCGGTCCGGTCGCGAGTCTCATCTTTCATCATCCGAATGATCGACTTGTCGTGGCTTCTAGCGGAGATACCGTGCAACGGAATGTGATCGAACGCAATTTTTGCCAATGGCAGACGAATCTCACGGCAGTTCGAAATTATACTTGCCAGCAAAACATCGACTGTCGCGAAGGCAATCCTGTCACCTTTTGTAGCAGCTTCGAAACCTACGGCGGCGATCCCCACAGCTGGCCGAAAGACGCGGGGAACAGTTTTTTGGAGTTTTTTCAAAAATTATCAATCAGTTAGATGCCGACTCTTTATATTATTTGCGGCTTGCCGGGCTCCGGAAAGACTACACTTGCAAAACAAATGGAAGCGGATTCCTCTGCAATCCGAATGTGTCCGGATGAATGGATCCAAGATATTTTACCACCGGATTATTCCAGAGAGGAACTCGATCGTTTGCGTGATCCTGTTGAAAATCTTCAATGGAAACTTGCAGAGCGTTTGTTGTCGATTGGTGTCGATGTGATCATCGAATGGGGGACTTGGGGAAAGAGTGAACGTGAAAATTTGCGAGACAAAGCGAGGCAACTTGGCGCTAAGGCTGCCCTCCATTATCTTGAAGTTCCTCTTGAAGAATTGATCAGACGGGTCGAAATGAGAAATGCCAATCTGCCAGACGGTGATTTTTATCTCAGTGCCGAGGAAATGAAAGAATGCTTTGCAATCTTTCAAGCTCCGGATGAGGAAGAAATGAAGACTTATGATTTTTCTAAAAAATGGATTTGATCTTTAGGCAATTCCGACACGAAGATTTTCAGGAATATCTCAGTTGGTTTGGGAACTCAGAACTCAATAATGCTTTAGGTACGATGAATAAAAATGACGATTGGCTTGAGTCAGTCTTGTCTCAAACTGATGGCATCGAATATTCGATTTTTCGGAACAAAGAATTGTTATCTGTTATTGGAATCAAGTTTCCTGAAGCCCGACATTCCTTTTATTGCATCACTGATTTTGCCGTAAATCCAAAGTTTGTGCGACGAGGGATAGGCTCAGAAATCCTCGCACGATTGATTGCACTTCATTCTGATGATTCTTGCAATCGATGGACAACTTATATAAATACCAATAATCAAGCGGCTCAATTGTTTTTTCGCAAAAATAGTTGGGTTTGTGAATCAGAAAAACCCGACAGCAATGACATGCTTGAGTTTACGTATTATGCTCAATCCGCCTAAAGCCGGAATGGGTGTCCCGGAGGGCACCCATTCCAAGAATGTTTCGTAAGCTGAAGATACGGAATCAAAATCGAAACATTCTTTTTTCTTGGTCCTCTTCCAACTCCAAACCAAACGTTTCGGAACGGATGTCCCGATAGATCGGGTACACCCATTTCGGTTTGGGGTCAGGAATAAGATCAACCCCCTCACTCCCTCGTCTTAACAGGGGGACGAAATCACTACTTCCGCTCGATCTTCTTCAG